>NZ_DBFEGU010000195.1:0-5908 GCF_048329335.1 Eggerthella sp.
TGTTTCACGTGAAACATCCCGACGGGCGCGACAATAGCGGCTGCGCCGGGAGTGAACTCTCGACAAATTGAAAAGCGCTCGAGTCGGACGGGGAAGAGAACAGGAAGCAACGAGAGAAGAATCCAGGCGAGAACAGGTTGCGCGCAAGGAGAACGCAATCCAGGCGCGTGCAGACTACAGTTCGACCTCGTTCAAGGTCGGGTCCGCCTCCCGCAACGCCTCCACCACTTCCTCATGGCAGGTGAACAGGATCACCTGGCGCATACGGGCGAGCTCGGCCAACGCGCGGGCGGCGCCCGCACGTCGGGACGTGTCGAAGTTCACGAGGATGTCGTCGGCCAGGATGGGCACGGCGCGACCCACGTTGTCGGCGGTCATCAGCAGGGCGATGCGCAGCGCGAGGTACAGCTGCTGGCACGTGCCCAGCGACAGATGGCCGGGATCGCGCGTGGTCTTCACCGCGTCGGTCACCTGCAAGCGGCCCTCGGCGGTGAGGCTCACCTTCGTCCAGCGGCCGTCCGTCATCAACGACAACAGGCGGCTGGCCTGACGATACACCTCCGGCTGGCTCTTGCTCTCCCAAGTGGCGATGGCGCTTTCCAGCATGCGGCGCGCCAGCAGCAGGCGCGCGTAGTCCTGCGCGCTCTCGTCCTGGCGCGTGCGGATCTGCTGGTACAGCAGCTTGTACTCGTCGAAGTCGCGCAGGTGCTGGGCATGGGAAAGCTCCTGCTTGAGCTCGCCGTAGCGGCGGTTGAGGCCTTCGCTGGCCTCCATGAGCCCCATGCGCTGCTGCGACTTCTGCGCGATAGCCTCGTCGACGGCGTCGAGGGTGCGCTCGGCGCGCAGGTCGATTCGCTCGTACAGGCGGCGGCGTTGGCGCTTCGCGCTGGCCAGGCTCTCCTCCAGCGCGCTGCGGCGCGACACGAGCGCCTGCAACCGCTGCTGGAACAGGTTGTTCTCGGCGCGCGCGTCCTTCGCCTCGTCCAGCAGCGTACGCGATCGGCGCAGCGATCCCTGCGCCTCGGCCAAGCCCGCGGCGTCCAGCTGGGCACGGGCGCGGTTCCTGAACGCTGCCTGGCTTTCCAGGCACGCTTCCAGCTTCTTCTTGTCTTGCAGCATCACCCACTGGGCGTCCTGCTTGCGCGCTTCCTTCGCGTCCTCTTCCTTGTTGGGGCGAAACAGCATCACCATCGCGGCCAGCGCCAGCATGATGGCGAACACCACCAGACCGATGCCGAGCGCCGTGAACGACAAGCTGGTGATCTCGCGGCCGTGAATGAACAGGGGCAAGCCCGTGCACACGAACATGAGCGGCAGCGCGATGGACAGCCCCACCTGCACGCTGCGCTGGCGGCGAGCGCGTTCGCGTTGGGCGCGTTCGTCGTCGGTTTCCAGCAGCGCCTCGTAAGCGGCCTTCGACGTTGCGAAGTTGTCCTGCGCCAGATCGACGGCGTGCTCGCATTTCGCCTCGTCGACCGCCAGCGAGTCGATCTGGTCGCGCAGGGCGCGCTCTTCCGACGCTGGCAGCTCAACCAGCTCAGACACGCTGCGGTCGGCGGCGCAATGGGTTGTGACCAGCACGTCCTCCTCGTCGCACAGCGACGCTACCTGGTCGGTCAGCGAGTCTATCTCGTGATCCAGCTTCTCGATGTTCGAGCGTTGGACGGTCAGCGTCTCGATAGACGTGTTCAGAGCATCGAGGCGCGCCAGAAGCTCGTTGCGCTGGGGTTCCAGCTCGCGGAACTCCTTATCCTGCCGCTTGAAGCGCTCGGCCTCCTCGGCGGCGGCCGTCATCTTGGCGCGCAGCTCGTTCTCCTGCGTCGTGAGGTTGGCGATGGAGTGCTCGACGCCGGCGGCGCGCGAAGTGTACTCAGCCAGCTTTTCCTGCACGGTGGCCAGCGCGTGAGCGGGCGAAGCGCCCGTTCCCGAACCGGCGGTGAGCAGCTTAGCCGTAACGTCGGTGGTGTTGCGCAGCGTCCGCAGCTCGTCGCTGGTCAGGGAGAACATCGTCTGAAATGTCTCTTTGTCGATGTCGGCCACGAGGGATGCGTCGCCTTGCAAGCCGTCGCTGTTGCGCACGCGCGAGAGCTCGAGCTCGGGCGCGCGAGAGGGTTCAGGCGTGGGAAGCGGCGCAGCTGACGCCGCGAGGGAACCGTCGGCTTCGACGGCGGCGACGCGCCCGTCCGGGGCGGCGAGGGCGGGCGCATCCGACGGCGCGGACGAAACGCCGGAGGACGCGTCGCGCTGGGCGAAGAACAGCGATCCAGATCGCTCCGCATTCGCAGGCTTGTAGGTGTTGCGGCTGCCGCGCGCTTCTTCCCAGCCGAACAGCACGCCGCCCACGAACGACGCGAGCGTGGTCTTGCCGGCTTCGTTCGGCCCGTACACCACGTTGAGGTGCGGGGCGAACGGACCCACCGCTTTGTTTGAGAACGCGCCGAAGCTGACGATCTTGATATGCTCGAGATAGGACCGCTTCATTGCTCGTCCCCTTGGGCCAGCAAATCGAGCACGAGGTTCTCGGCCGCCTCGGCGAATGCATCGATATTGCGCGTGTAGGCGCTGGGCAGCTGGATGTTCTTCTTGATGAACTCATCCTGCAAAAACGCGATGGCCTCGTCGGGATTGCGCCGCTGCGCGTCCGCCACCTGCAGGAACACCGCAGGGAACAGCCCTTCGCGGCGCAGCGCCTCCTTGTCGCGCGGCGGCACCGTGAGGTTCGTCAACGCGTCGCAGAAGAATGCCGAATACGCATCGTTCACGTGTTTGCGCAGGCCGGCGATCACATCGGCGCGGTCGAGCATGGCGTGCATCGGGGTCGCGCCCTCCAGCGCAATGCGCACCACCATCTCCTCGCAATGCGCCTTGCCGTTCTCGCGGAACAGCTCGCGCATGATCTTGTCGGTGATGTCGGGCAGGTTCGCGCAATCGGACACGTCCACGTGCATCCGCTGCCACACGACGCTTGCCGTGGGGATGAACTCCAGCTCGTTTTTCGCGCCTTCCCGCAGCGTGACGCAGAACACGCCGCGCTCGCCCGTCTCCTTGATGTCGCGGCCTTGGATGCAGCCGGAGAACACGAGGCGCGGGTCGTCGAAAGAGGGGTAGGCGTACTTCATGTGGATGTGCCCAAGCGCCCAGTAGTCCATGCCCGCGTGCATGAGGACGGCGGGGTCTACCGGGGCTTTCACCGGATCGAGGTTGAGGCCGGTGTGCAGCAGGCCCACTGCGAACGGGGCTTCCGCAGCGTGCGGATGCTGGACGGCTAGCGCCTGCTCGGCCGCTTCGCGCGTGACGCCTTCGGCGATGCACTCGTCCATCGGCCACGTTTGGTTGTAGTAGCCGCGGCCGCCGATCAGGCACAGCGGTTGGCCGTCGCGCTCCACCAGCGCGAAGCCGGGTCGGTCGCCCGGCAGCATGGTGGCGTTGGGCGGCAGCGAGAAGAAGTCGTGCTGCCACGAGGTGTACGGATCGTGGTTGCCCGTGATCAGGTACACCGGAATGCCCGCCTCGCCTAGGCGTTCCAACCCTTCGAAGAAGTGCAGATAGTCGCCGTACGAGGGGCGCGCGGAGTCGAATATGTCGCCCGACACCACCACGAAGTCCACGTCGCGGGCAATGGCCGCGTCGACCATGCGGTCGTACGATTCCGGGATGGCGCTGAGCAGGCGGTTCGCCCATTTGGACGAAAGCGCGCGCAACCCGCGGAACGGCGCCCCCAGATGGAGGTCCGATGCATGGATGAATGTGACGCGTTTCGACATGAGCCCAGTGTACCGCGAAACGGCTCAACAGGGGCTTTACATATAGCCGCCCACGCGCGAATCGTCGATGAAATCCATGAAGCGGGTGTACTCGGCGTTGAAGGCCAGCGGGATGTCGCGCGTGGGGCCGTTACGGTGCTTCGCGACGATCAGCTCGGCCGAGCCCAGGTCGGGGCGGTCTTCGCTCTCGGCCTCGATCTCGTCCATGCTTCGGTCGATGAACATGACGATGTCGGCGTCCTGCTCGATGGAGCCCGATTCGCGAAGGTCGGACAGCATCGGGCGCTTCTTGCCGCGCATCTCCACCGCACGGGACAGCTGCGACAGCGCGATGACGGGCATGTCCATCTCCTTCGCCAGCACCTTCAGGCCTCGCGAGATCTCGCCGACCTCGACGGCGCGGTTGCCGTCTTTGCGCGACTGCGGCGGCGACATGAGCTGCAGGTAGTCGACGATGATGATGCCCTTCTCGGCGGAGCGCAGCTCGCGGCGGGCCTTGGCGCGCAGCTCCAAGATGGACAGCGACGGCGTGTCGTCGATGAACATGTCCAGCTTGCTCAGCGTGTTAGACGCGTCGGCAATGGCGCCCCAGTCCGACTCCTGCACCTGGCCGGCGCGCAGGCGCGACAGGTTCACGCGGGCTTCGGCGCACAGGATACGCTGCACCAGCTGCGCCGCGCTCATCTCCAACGAGAGAAAGGTGACGGTTGCCCCAGCCTTGGCCGCGTTCGTGGCCAGGTTCAGTGCGAACGACGTCTTGCCCACGCCGGGTCGGGCCGCGAGGATCACCAGGTCGCCGCCACGGAAGCCGTGGAACAGGTCGTCCACGTCCTTGAACCCGCTGGGGATGCCGGCCATGGCGTCCTTCTGCTCGGCCAGCTTCGTCAGCTCCTCGAACGCCTCGGTTAGCAGCACGTCCATGCGCTTGAACGCCGAGGACACGCGCTTCTCGGTGACGTGGAACAGTGTTTTCTCGGCCTCTTCCACCACCACGCCCAAATCGTCGGGGGCGTCATAGGCCAGCGCCTCGATCTCGCCCGACGCGCGGATGAGGTCGCGCAGGATGGAGGTGCGCTTGACGATTTCCAGGTGGTTCTGCCAGTTGGTGAGGGCGAACGTGTTGTCTGCCAGCTCGATGAGGTACGCTTTGCCGCCCACGGCCTCCAGCTGACCCATGGCCTTCAGGTTGTCGGCCAGCGAGATGTGGTCGATGGGGATGTGGCGCACGTACAGGTCCATCATGGACTCGTAGATGCGCTGGTGGGCGATGCGGTAGAAGTTCTCCTTGACCAGCTTCGGAGCCACTTCCTCGATAGCTTCCTGGTTGAGCATGCAGGCGGCCAGGACGGATTTCTCCGCCTCGATGTTCTGCGGATCGATCTTTCGCCGATCCGATACGGTGGTTTCTTCCGGTGCGAAGTCGGCGCTGTACGGCGCGGGTGAAGACATGCTCGAACTCCCTCTCGAATAGCGTGAGTCCCTATGATACAACACTTGTCGCGCGGGGTCGGCCACTGTTACCGGAAGCCTCGGCCGCGTATCGAAGAGCAACCGACGCTCCACGCGCAACAGCCTCGGCGGTTCGCCGCCGCACGGAGGGATGTTTCACATGAAACATCCCGGAAAGAACAGTGCCGTCCTTGCGAAACGAAGAGACCCCCTTCGCGCGCCGTAAAGGGCGAAGGGGGTCTCGCTACGGCTGCGACCGTTCGGCCGCTGCCGCGAAATGCTTCGGATACCTCCCGAGCTGCTATTCAGCGGCCTCGGCGGTCTCCTCGGCGGGAGCCTCGACGACTTCCTCGATCGTCTCCTCGACAACCTCGGCCTCGGCAGGAGCGACCTCGTCGTCCGCGCCGCCGACGAACAGCTTCACCGTCGTCTTGATGTCGCGGTACAGCGAGATGGTCACCTCGTGCTGGCCGGCCGTCTTGATGGCGTGGCCCAGCTCGATGCGGCGACGATCGATGTCGACGTCCGTCGCGGCCTTGATGGCATCGGCGATCATCTGAGCGGTAACGGAACCGAACAGCTGACCCTCTTCGCCCACCTTGGCTTCGACCTTGACGAGCGCGCCGTCGAGCGTTTCCTTGATCTTGCCGGCGTCGGCAAGGCGGTTCTCTTCGCGCTTGGCGATGTTGTGCTTG
>NZ_DBFEGU010000196.1:0-1039 GCF_048329335.1 Eggerthella sp.
TTCCTCCCCTGCCCTCCATACCCGCGCGTCAACGCGCTACAATAGCTCCAGCTTATCGACCCGAGAGAAGGGAACGCGCATGCAGCAGCAACTCACGAAACAGGCCCCCGAGGGCTTCCTGTTGGTCGGGCGCATCGACGCACCGGAGCGGCCGAAGGCGGCAATCGTCATCGTCCACGGGCTGTGCGAGCACTTCGGACGCTACGACTACGTGACGCAGCGGCTGCTGGAAGCCGGGTACGCCGTCGTGCGCTTCGATCATCGCGGGCACGGGCGCTCCATGGGCAAGAAGGTGTGGTACGACGACCGCACGCAGATCGTATCCGATACCGATCTGTTCGTCGAAGAGGCCCGCGCGCAGTTCCCCGACCTGCCGGTGTTCATGATCGGACACTCTATGGGCGGCTTCGGCGCCGCCAGCTACGGCACGGCCCATCCCGGCAAGCTGGACGGCTACGTGCTGTCGGGCGCTTGGACGCGCGACCACACGGGCCTGGCATCGGGCGCGGTGGAGCAAGGGCTCGACCCGGAAATGTACATCCCCAACGAGCTGGGCGACGGCGTGTGCTCCGACCCCGCCGTGGGAGAGGCCTACCTGGCCGACCCCTTCGTCGTCAAGGAGTTCTCGGTGGCGCTGCTGCGCGCCGTGCACGACGGGCACCTCTGGCTACGCGCGCAGGCCGCCGACTTCGCCGACCCGGTGCTCCTGCTGCACGGCGGAGACGACGGCCTGGTCAGCCCGCAGGACAGCATCGATATGTTCCGCGAAGTCTCATCGAAGGACAAGTCGCTGCGCATCTACGCAGGCCTGCGCCACGAGATATTCAACGAGTTCAAGAAGGACCGCGTCATCCGCGATGCCATCGAATGGCTCGACGACCACGTGAGGTAAGCTGCACTGGCCAAGGCCGAACATCGCCACGCCAACGGGGAAAAGCGCCTGCGTCATAAGAAGGATCGACGCAGGCGCTTGCACGAGGGCAAAGCCCCCTCGCGGCCGGACAGCCGTCTGCGTAGCCGAGCCCGGCATGCGCCGCAT
>NZ_DBFEGU010000197.1:0-7828 GCF_048329335.1 Eggerthella sp.
GAACACAGCCGGCGCGTCGCTTCTCAACCTCGATTGGGCCAACGCGACCGCGCGTGTGCTTGTATGCCAAAGCTGCGGTCATTTGGAATGGTTTCTTTAGGAGGAGCATGGATCCCGAATTCGTCAACCTAACCCCCGAGAACCTTGCCGACGAGCATCTTTCCTGCATCATTCGCGTCAGGAAGCCCCATCCCGGCGTCGAGGCGAAGCGCCAATGGCTCGCCGATCGGCTGCGCGAAGGCCATGTGTTCCGAAAGCTGCAGGTGAAAGACCCGGTTTTCATCGAGTACGCGCCGCTTGAAACGGCGTGGGTTCCCGTGCTGGGCGACAACTACCTGTACGTGTACTGCCTCTGGGCGTACGGTGCCGGCAAGGGCAAAGGCTACGGGCGCGCGCTCATGGAGTACTGCCTGGCCGACGCGCGAGTGCAAGGCAAGTCGGGCGTGTGCCTGCTGGGGGCGAAGAAGCAGAAGGCGTGGCTGACCGATCAGGCGTTCGCGCGGAAGTTCGGCTTCGAAGTGGTCGACGCTACCGACGACGGCTACGAGTTGCTGGCTCTGTCGTTCGACGGGACGGTGCCGCGGTTCGCGCCGCACGCGAAAGCCCAGGCTATCGACAGCGACGAGCTGACGATCTACTACGATTTCCAGTGCCCTTACGTGCCCGAGCGCATCGAGGCGATCCGGCGGTATTGCGAGGCGAACGACGTGCCGCTGACGCTCATCCAAGTGGATTCGCTGCAAAAGGCGAAGGAGCTGCCCGGCGTCTTTAACAACTGGGGCGTGTTCTACAAAGGGAAGTTCGAGACGGTGAACGTTCTGGATACCACGTACCTCAAGAGGATCCTCAAGAAATAGGAGCGTTGCAGACGCGACAACTCACGGTGTCCTGCGCATCATCCAGTCCGTTCCCTCTCCGAAGGCCGAGCCTTTCAAGCTATGGCTCGCCCAGGTTGGCGCCGAGCGCATCGAGGAAACCGTCGATCCCGAACAGGGAATCGATCGCGCGTTCGAGCTGGTGCTCAACATGCTTGCCGATGCGCTGAGCGACGTCGAGGCCCTGGAGGCGGGGATGTCCAGCAGCACCGCCCTGAGCGATGTCAGCACCCAGGAGCTGCTCTCGCGCCTTCGCCGTCGGACATCCCCAGCCCATTGAGCACGTAGGAGTCGCTGGACGTCCAACAGCGGTTCGCATCCTCGCACTCTTCGCTGCAAGCTCCGGGCGCGAATCGCCGGCGAGCGGCATCGCCCGTGTGCGCTCGTCGGCTCTGCGCAGCGCGGGTTCGCCGTATGTTGGCGGCTTCGTTCGGGCGCGATCGGGCTTGCCGCTCGCGTGCTTCTTCGCCGCCGCTTGCGGGTCGCTTTCGTTCTCTGCTGCTCGCTGACCGAGCGAGGCGCTACGCCCGCCATCGGTCGGCTTCGGCGGCATCGGTTCCGTGATTGAATGGCGCATCTTTTAACCGAAAACGCTCGAAGGCCTGGCGGCCCCAGAGCGGAGAAGGGAGTATGCGCATGCGGCAGCACACGACGAACCAAACAGGCGGTGAACGGCGTTCGCGCCGATTGCATCCGGCATGGCTCATCCTCATCGCCTGTTGCTTCCTGCAAGCGGGAGGCATGGGCACCATCAACAACGCGGCGGGCATCATGGTTCCCGCCGTGCTGGGCGATCTGCAGTTCTCGCAGGGCAGCTTCATGCTGTACTTCACGATCCAGGGTTTGTGCATGACGGCGGCGCTTCCCGTGGCGGGGAAGCTGTTGCCGAAGGTGAGCATGCGCGTGCTGGTGAGCGTCGGCATGGTGGCGGCCGCGCTGGCGTTCGCGTCCATGGGGCAGTTCAACGCGGTGTGGCAGTGGTACGTGGCGGGGGCGGTGCTGGGCGTGGCGGCCGCGTTCGCGTTCCTGCTGCCGGCACCCGTCATGATAGGCAACTGGTTCAAGAAGAAGGCGGGCCTTGCGATGGGCATCGCCATGGCCTGCTCGGGCATCGGCGGGGCGGTGATGAACCCGTTGGGCGGCGCGCTCATCCAATCGTTGGGATGGCGGCCCACCTATGCGGTGCTCGCCCTGATCGCAGCCGTGCTGGTGCTGCCGTTCTCGCTGCTGGTGATGAAGTTCAAGCCGGCCGACCCGCGCGATGCCTATGGAGCCGACGAGGTGGAAGACACCCCGGCGAGCAGCGGAGCCGAAACGGCGTCCGGCGTCTCGGCGGCTCGCGCCGTGCGTTCGCTGGCGTTCGCGTGCGTGTTCCTGGTTGCGGGATTCCTGTCGCTCGAGAGCGCGTTTTTGCAGCTGATGCCCACGTACGCCGGCACCGTCGGGCTCGCCGCCGTCGCAGCGTTCCTTCCTTCCATCGCCATGATCAGCAACATCGTGGGCAAGCTGGTGCTGGGGTGGCTGGCCGACGCCGTGGGGCCGCGCAACGCGACGCTGTGCGGCTTCGGCGTGGGCGTGACCGCGTTCGCGCTGTTCCTAGCCTCGAACGGCAACGTGGGGATGGTCATGGTGGCGGCCGCCTTGTTCGGCGTGCTTACGGCGATGGTGACGGTGAACGTGCCGCTGCTGGTGCGCAGCGCGTTCGGATCGAAGGATTACGGCACGCTGTTCTCGTACGTGAGCATCGGCACATCGCTGGTAGGCTCGCTGGGCATTTCGGTGTATGGGTTCCTGTTCGACCGCTTCGGCTCGTACGATCCCGGCCTGATGCTGGGCATTGGCACGGGCGTTGCGAGCGCCGCGCTGCTGCTGGTGGGTATGGCTGCGGCAAAGCGCCTGATGGGCGCCGCGCACGTGCGAAGCGGCGCGGTGCAGGCGGAGGAGCCCGCGTTCTAAGAGCGCGCTTTTTTCTTCGGGACGATGCGTTCGACGATGCCCTGGGTGACGCGGTGGCCTGCCAGCTCGGCAAGCGAGCCGAGGGCGCCGACCAGGGTTTCGCGAGCGGTCCCGTCGATGTTCTTGGCCGCCTCGCTCAGCAGGGCCACCGTTTTCGCCCCGCCGAAGAAGACCTCGGTGGCGTTCTGGGCGCCCGAGGCCTCGACGGCTTTGAACAGCGCGTCGACGATGGCCGCCGCTTCCTCGTCGGAGTAGCGCGCCAGCCATTCGGTGAGCAGCGCGTCGGTGAACCGGGCGTTTTCGGTGAGGTTGTCGAGGTAGACGAAATCGTCGCCGTCGACCTCCCACGAGAACGGGCTGTGCTGCAAAAGGCCGCGCTCGGTGCTGTGCACCACGAGCGGCGGGGTGTGCGACTCCATGAGCATACCGATGACGGAGTCCTGCGGGACGGTGCGGTGGATGCGGCCGTCCAGCTTTCTCCAATCATCGGGCGAGAACGCGCCCGCTTTGAAACCGGGGCCGTCGTGCGTGTACACGCGCTCGATGCGGTCCTGCACAGCGGCGGACGCGTTCAGCGCGGCGTACAGCGCGAGGTTGGCGCCCTTCGAGTGGCCGCCCACGAACAGCCGGCGAGGCAGGTGCGGCGCTACGGCCTCCAGGTAGCGCGCGGCTTGCTCCTGGGCGGGCACGGGCGCGGTGTAGCACATGTTGAAGTTCTCGCGCCAGCCGGTGATGGACGTGTCGGTTCCGCGGAAGCCCACGTAGGCGAATTCCTTCTTGTAGACGAACGTCATGGCGGCGAACTGCGTCTGCCGCTCGGTATCGAACAGGCTGAGGTAATCGCGGATGACCATGTCGCGAAACCGCGGGCTGGCGGCGAGTGCCAGCATATTTTCCTTCACGCGGCCAGGGATGAGGCCCGAGAACATATGCTCATAGTGTTCGGCACGCAATGTATCGAGGAAGTGGGCGGGGCGTCCCGAAGGGGATAGCAGGTTCTTCACGATGGTGCCGAGCCTGCCGAACGCCTTGCGCTCGCGCAGCGGCGGCACGATCCCTTCGGCGCGCACCATGCAGAACTGGGAAAGCGCCGCCGAATCGACCGGGTTGAACGGCTTTTCCTCGAATGAGGCGAACTCCGTGCCGAGATAGTCGAGAATGTTCATGCAGCAGCGCTCCTAGCATCCGATACCGCCTGCGTCGCCTCTCATCATACCGCGTCTCGGGCGCTGCCGGCCTTCAATCTGCCGACCTTCAACCTCTCGGCGTTTCGTCGTCGATCATGGCGAGTAGCTCCTCGCGCGAGTTGATGGCGAGCTTCGCGTAGATGTGGCGCACGTGGGTGCGCACGGTGTTCTCGGAGATGTAGAGCTTCTCGGCCACATAGCCGTGATTGTAGCCTCGTCCCAGGTAGTACAGCACCTCGCGCTCGCGCGGCGACAGCCCCCGTTCGGCTGCCAGCGTGTCGCAGCGGCGGTGGATGTACGTGCGCGAGTCGTCCGCGCCGTGAGGCTCGGTGCGCCGGCCTTCGCGCTGCCGCGAGCCTTGCGCGAACGATATGGCGATGAGCGCCAGGTACACGGTGAGCATGATGAGACAGATCGTGCGGCCGTCGGTGCCGATGACGGCGATGCCGCACAGGCCGGCCACGAACGCGAGCGCTAGCAGCGCGAGACAGGCCGGGAATACGAACGTGGCGGCAAAGGGCACGCTGCGGACGGCGCTGGCCATGCTGCACCAGATGGCCAGCGCGATCACCGCGAAGCTGGCCTGGGTGAGCACGTCGATGATACCCGCTGCGACATCGCTGTCGGAGCTGATGACGGGCAGCGCGAGCAGAAGCGCCACGGCGATGGGATACACGGCCTGGTTGAGCAATCTGAGCGGCGACGAGTTTGCCTTGCGCAGCACGAACAGCGCGACGACGATGGCCAGCAGCGACGGCCCGATGAGCGATTTCCACGCTCCCAGCGGATCGGGCAGGCGCATCTGCTCGCTCGAGATGACGGGATCCCAGGTGAGCCCGAAGATGAAGCAGGTGATGCACGCCCCTACGAGGGGCATCCACAATATGGCGGCTGCCTTGCGCAGCCGGATGCGATGGTCATCCTCGCTTGCGCTTTCGGCGCCGGCGGGGTGCGGTGCCGCAGTCTCGTCGTTGAACGTGCGGGCGACGAACAGCAGCGCCACCGATGTGACAAGCGAGCATGCGATCAGCGCCAACCCGATGGGAGAGGGGGAAAGCGGCTCGGCCGCGAAATGGACGACTGCTGCCGCCACGATGCCCCATGCGCTGTTGAACAGCAAATTCTCCGGTTCGAGCCGCGCGAACACCGAGCCCCACGCCGTGGCGAGCATGGCAAGTCCCGCTCCGAACGCCAGGCCGAACATGGCGGGCTCGGCGAACGGCAGCGTCAGCTGCGTGTACAGCGGCAGCATGAACTGCACTCCGATGGCGACCAGGCAGGCGCCTGTCACCAGAGGCGCCGTGCGGGTGAGGTCGGGCGTGCGTCGATCTGCGCGCTTGGCCAACATGGCCAGCGCGGCGAGCACGATGCCCGCGCCCGTCAGCCCCCAGCCGGCGTACACCGCGAAGGGGTGCAGCGAGGGCGTCGCGCCCGTTCCGTGCTCAGAAAAGAAGCGGATCGCATTGAGGAAGACGGAGAACAGCAGTCCCGCGCCCAGCAGCGCGGGCTTGAACGAGACGGGCGCCGGAGACGCCTGCTTCGAGTCGTGTTGTTGCGCGCTTTCCATGCCCTCCCTGCAACGCCTCGGCGTTTTCCCTCGTAGATAGCGCAAATCACCAAATTCAGCTATAGGGTGGGCGCGTGCGGCGCACCCTGCGGATTCCGAAATCATCGCTTTCAGTGATGGCGAAACCCCGGCCTGCACCGTAGTGTAGCCGAACGTCCGGCGCCGCACAACAGAAGCGGGCGACGCCGGGATCGGAACATGGGCACATGATTGAAGGGAGCGGGAACATGGGAACCACCTCGAAGCACAGCTGGTCGCGTCGCGACTTCTTGAAGGGGGCGGCCGCCGGCACGATGAGCGTCGCCGCGCTGGGAGCGCTGGGCGGATGCTCGCCGCAGCAGTCGGCCTCCACCGCCTCGGCGGCGGCCGCCGATTCCGGCGAAGCGGGCACGTACGACGTGATGCAGGAGCTGTCGACGTTCAACCGCGGCCAGAATGCCAGCGCGAAGGCGCCTACCACGCCCGAAGAGTACATCGCCCTCAAGGGCGACGGCGTGCTGTCCGCGGGCGGCGGCTGCGAGCAGCTGGGCATCAAGCCGGCCGACTTCATGCTGAACAAGCCGGCGTGGTTGGGCGACGCGCCCGTGGTCAGCGACATCGCCGATACCGAGGACTGCGACGTGCTGGTCATCGGCGCGGGCAACGCGGGCACCGTGGCGGCGCTGCGCTGCCAGGAGGAAGGCGCGAACGTCTTCTTGGCCGATATGCAGACCTACGACGAGTACGACGAATACGCCTGCGACATGGCCTGCTACAACTCGAAGCTGTTCCTGGACAAAGGCACGCCCGAGATCGACACCACCGAGGTGTTCAACGAGTACATGCGCCTCTCGCGCGGCCATGCGCACCAGAAGATCGTGCGCGACTACGCCATGCGCTCGGGCGAGATGCTCGACTGGATGGTGGGGCACATTCCCGCCGAGTACGTGGAGAAGTATGCGAAGACCTCGAACTACAAGGGCAACGACAACTTCAACGGCGAGTGCTGCGGGCAGAGGTCGTGGCCGGCCATGACTCAGTGGCGCGACGAGGAATCCAACATCAACATGTGGCCGTTCGTCATCCGCTCGGTGCACGCGGCGTTCGAGGAAGCCGGCGGCACCATCAAGTGGGGTTACCAGGGCGTGGTGCTGGTGCAGGACGGCGACGCGGTGACCGGGGCCGTCTTCCAGGATGTCGACGGCGCGTACCACCAGATCAACGCGAAGGCCGTGGTCGTGGCGGCGGGCGACTTCGGCGGCAACCCCGACATGCGCCTCGACCTGTCCGACCAGATGCGCAACCTGGCCTGGTCGTACGGCAACGACCGCACCGACGCCACCAGCATCGGGGGCATGGGCCGCGACGGCTCGGGCATCCGCATGTGCATGTGGGCCGGCGGCACGATGGAGGGCGGCCCCCGCGCCGGCCAGGCCGCGGGCATCAACGGTGTGCCGGGCTTCGCGTTCGGCGGCGCATGGCCGTGCTTCGGCAACGACGGCAAGCGCTTCATGAACGAGACCATGGTGAAGCACGGCTCCAACGGCTACCTGGACATGCTTCCCGAGGGCCAGCTGCTGGTGAACGTGACCGACGCGAACTGGGAAGAGTACCTGTCGCACCAAGGGTACGGCCACGAGACGATGGACCGCAGCTCGGACTACATGGTGGAAGAAGTGCGCGAGAACATGGCGAACTACAAAACCGGCAAGGACGGCTTCGACGTGCGCGCCTTCTCCCGCTTCGGCAAAGAGTACTCCACGGTGTACGCTGCCGACACGCTTGAGGAGCTGGCCGAGATCGTGGGCTACACCGGCGAGGCCAAGACGAACTTTCTGGCCGAGGTGGAGCGCTACAACGAGCTGTGCGCGAAGGGCCACGACGACGACTGGGGCTGCGACCCGCAGAACCTGCTGCCCATCAAGGACGCTCCCTTCTTCGCCTCGTTCGGCACCACGGGCGGCAATCCTTCCGGCGGCCTGTGCCAGCATGCGGCCATCTGCACCGACGGCCGCTACCAGGTGCTCACCGGCGAGAAGCAGCCCATTGCGGGCCTGTACGCCGCCGGCAACACCTGTGGCCAGCGCTACGGCATCCAGTACGCCACGCCCACGGCTGGCAATAGCTGCGGTTCGGCGCTGACCTCCGGCTACTGCGCTGCCGAAAGCGTCATCGAGGACCTGAAGGCGTAAAGCGGCCCGCAACCGATTCGGGGCCGGTTGGCGTATCCCTCCTCTCCCTCCCCGATGCCAGTCGGCCCATAG
>NZ_DBFEGU010000198.1:0-3787 GCF_048329335.1 Eggerthella sp.
TACGATGATCGATGCGTTGGGGGCGCAGCGTTCCCTCGAGGTGGTTTCCGAGCCGGAATCCTCTCCCGAGTCCCAGTCCCGGCCCGAACCCGCCAAGAAGTCCTTCATGGACGAGGAGGTGGAGTTCGGCAAGAAAGAGATGGCCGTGTCGATGGTGCTGGGCCTCGTGCTGGGCGTGGTGCTGTTCATCGTGGCGCCGGCGTTCATCACGAACCTCATCGTGGGCGAGTACGACCAGAACACCGTGCTGTGGAACATCGTGGACGGCTTGCTTCGCGTGGGCGTGTTCGTGTTCTACCTGTGGCTGATCGGCCGCATGCAGGAGATCAAGCGCATGTTCGGCTATCACGGCGCGGAGCACAAGACCATCCACTGCTACGAGCACGGCCTGCCGCTCACGCCCGAGAACGCGCGCAGCTTCCCGCGCCTGCACGTGCGCTGCGGCACGGCGTTCCTCATCATGGTCATGGTCATCGCCATCTTCGTGTACACGGTGACGCCCATCAACGGGCTCATCGAGCTGTGGGGCGTGCCGGACGGCGCGCCGAAGCTGGCGCTGGTCATCCTCGTGCGCATCCTGCTGATGCCCGTCATCGCCGGCATCTCCTATGAGATCACGGTGAAGTGGGCGGGCAGCAACCCCGACAACCCGCTGGTGAAGGTGGTGCTGTGGCCCGGCATGCAGATGCAGTACCTCACCACGAACGAGCCCGACGACGGCCAGATCGAGTGCGCCATCGCCGCCATGCAGAAGGTGCTCGAGCGCGAGGAGGCCGAAGAGGCTGGCGAGAAGGCAGCAGCCGGCGCGCCCGATAACGCCGACGAGCCGGCGACGGCGACCGCGTAGAGCGCTCGATCGGGGGTGCGGGCGGAAAACGCTTGCCCCCCCCCCCTCGCTGTTATACTCATGCAAAACCGTTCCCTATCCGACTCAAAGAGGTGAGCCGATGGAATATGCCATATCCGCACGAGGCCTGCGGAAGTCTTTCAAGCTCTCGGCCAAGCAGCGCAAGCTCGAACGCACCGATGCGCGCGTGAAGACCGCGGTGGACGGCTTGTCGTTCGACGTGGCGCCGGGCGAGATATACGGGCTGCTCGGCCCGAACGGCGCCGGCAAGACCACGACGCTGCGCATGTTGGCCGCGCTCGTGAAGCCTGACGAGGGCGACGCGCTGATCGAGGGCGTCTCCGTCGTGGACGATCCCGCGGGCGTGCGCAGCCTCATCGGCTTTCTCACGAGCGAGCTCAAGCTGGAAGACGTCTTCTCGCCCGACTACCTGTTCGACTTCTTCTCCGAGCTGCACCATGTCGACGCGCCCGTGCGCGACGAGCGCAAGCGCCAGCTGTTCGCGCGCTTCGGCATCGACCGTTTCGCGCAGACGAAGGTGGCCGACCTGTCCACCGGCATGAAGCAGAAGGCGTCGCTGGCCATCTCGCTCGTGCACGATCCGCGCGTCATCATCTTCGACGAGCCGACGAACGGCCTGGACGTGCTCACGGCCAAGACGGTGACCGACTTCTTGCTGGAACTGGCGGCCGACGGTAGGACGGTGCTCTTGTCCACCCACATCTTCAGCCTGGTGGAGAAGGTGTGCGACCGCGTGGGCGTCGTCATCGACGGGCGCATGGCGGCCTCGGGAACGCTGTCGGAGGTGGCGGGGGAGCGCTCGTTGGAAGACGCGTTCTTCGACCTGTACGCGGCGAGCGTGAAGGAGGCATCGTGAAAGGCAACGCGTGGGCCATCGCGCGCAAGGAACTGGCGCGCTTCTTCAGCAACAAGGCTTCGGCGCTCGCGTCCATCGTGCTGCCGGGCCTGCTCATCTTCCTCATGTGGACGTTCATGGGCGATGCGATGGGCGGCATGTTCAAGCCCGATATGAGCAAGCCTCCGGCGGTGGCTGTGGTGAACGCGCCCGAAAGCGTGAAAGCGCTTGCGGCGGATTCGATCGTCGACATGCGGGACGAGCCTTCGCTGCCCGGCGCCGATGAGATGCGCGAACGCATCGAGCAAGGCGACGTCAAAGCGTTCGCGGTGTTTCCGGAGGGCTTCGACGAAGCCGTGGCGGCGTACGACCCCGCGTCGGGCGTGCCGGCGCCGCAGGTGGAGATCTACTTCAACTCCACCGACCCCGATTCCAGCCAAGCGCGCTCGACGTTCGCAGGGATGCTGGACGCGTACGAGTCGTCGCTGTCGAACCGCTTCGACGTCAACGCGGGTGGAGCCGGCTACGACGTAGCCGAGGAGCGCGACGTCGCGGGCATGCTCGTGGTGTCCATCGTGCCGCTTCTGCTGCTCATCCTCGTGTTCAGCAGCGTCATGTCCATCGCGGCCGAGTCGGTGGCGGGCGAGAAGGAGCGCGGCACCATGGCCACGCTCCTGGCCACGCCCATCAAGAGGCACGATATCGCGCTGGGCAAGGTGCTGGCCATCACCGTCATCGGCCTGCTCATCGCGGCGTCCAGCGCCATCGGCATCTTCTCGGGGCTGCCCGGCATCATGCAGGGCTCGGTCGACATCAACGTGTACGGCCCGGTCGAATACGTGTTGCTGGCGCTGGTCATCCTGTCGACGACGCTCGTCATCGTCGCGCTGATCACCGTGGTGTCCACGCTGGCGAAATCGGTCAAAGAGGCCACCATGTTCCTGACGCCGCTCATGATCGTGGTGATGCTCGTGGGCGTCCTCGGCATGTTCGGCGACGCGAAGGCCGAGGTTGCGTACTACCTCGTTCCGCTGTACAACTCGGTGCAGTGCATGATCGGCATCTTCTCGTTCGATTTCCAGCCCCTCAACGTGGCAGTCTGCGTGATCGCCAACCTCGCGTACGCCGGCGTCGGCGTGCTTGCGCTGCAGCGCATGTTCGACAGCGAGCGCCTCATGTTCGCGCGCTAGGCCGGCGCCGCTCGCGCGCTATCGAAGAAAGAAGGTTGGTCATGAAGATGATTTTCAAGAACAAGCATGGCATGGTGCGATCCGGATGGATCATCGCGCTGTGCATGGCCGCGTTCTACGCTCTCGGCTATGCGTTCTCCGCCCTGCTCATCGATGCTTTGCGCATGATTCTTGATGCCGCCAGCCTCGATGCTGCGTCATACGATGCGCTCGTCGATTGGATGAGCGCATCGGTGCTGCCCGTTGCCCTGCAGTTCTTGACGGAGGGCATCATGCTGGCCGTCCCCTTGGCTGCGTGGAGGATCATGAGGTATCGTTGGGAAGACCTCGGCCTCCGTGATTTTCGCGCCCGGTTCAAGAAAGACGGCGTTGTCGGGATGGCGCTGGGTTTCGCGGCGTGCAGCGCCATCTTCCTGCTGCTGCTCGCCACCGGCAACGTGGTAGTCGAGGGGGTCAATTCGCCGTTTTCTCTCTCGCTTTTCGCCTGGGTGCTCGTGTTCGTTGCGGTGGGCATCGCCGAAGAGGTCATGAATCGCGGGTTCATCATGTCGGTTTTGCGGAGGACGAACAGCAGGTTCCTGGTGATCGTCGTGCCGTCGCTGATCTTCGGGTTGATCCATCTCACCAATCCGAACGTCACCTTGCTCTCGGTCGTCAACATCGTATTGCTTGGGATCGCCCTTTCCCTCATGTACTACAAATCGGGCAATGTATGGATGTGCATAGGGTTCCATATCGCTTGGAACCTGTTCCAGTCGGTCGTGTACGGCATGCCGGTGAGCGGCTTGGATGTTCCCGCGTTCCTGGTGAGCGCCTACCCGGTTGGAAACCTGCTCAACGGGGGCGGTTTCGGCATCGAGGGCGGCGTGCTCACCACTGTTGCCGCCGTGTCCG
>NZ_DBFEGU010000199.1:0-1923 GCF_048329335.1 Eggerthella sp.
AGGACACGCCGGGCACGGTGTACTACGCGGTGTCGCTGACGGCGCTCGCGCTGTTCTCGTTCGGTATCGGCACGCCGTACGTGGGCGCGCTCGGCTTCTTCTGTATGGCGTTCGGCGACGGGTTCGCAGCTGTGCTGGGCAAGCGGTTCGGACGACGCGTGCTGGTGGGATGCTGCGGGAAGACGCTGGTGGGAAGCGCGACCATGCTGGCGGTGAGCTTCGCTTCCTGCGCCGTCGTGCTGATGGCGCCGCCGCCTTTCGGTGCGGGCGGCATCCTGGGCGCGCCGGGCGGCGCGTTCGCCCCGCTGGGCTCGCTCGCGGCGTCGCTTCTGGCCGCGGCCCTGCTGGCCGCGGTCGCCGCTGCCATCGAGGCGTTCTCGGTGGAGGGGCTCGACAACCTGTTCGTGCCGCTGGGCGTGTCGGCGCTGTACGCGGTGCTGTTCCTGCCCGCAGCCGCCTACACGCCCGCGCTCGCGGGATTGCTGCTGTCGGGCGCGGTGGCGCTCGCGTCGTTTCGGCTGCGGCTGCTCACCGTGGCCGGCGGCCTCGGCGCCGTGGCGGTGGGCACGCTCGCGTTCGCTATCGGCGGGTGGCCGCTGTGGCTGCTGCTCATGTGGTTCTTCGGCAGCTCGAACGTCGCGTCGAAGCTGATGGCGCTTTCGGCGGTCAAGCGGAACGGCGGGGCGACCGCTTCGCGTAAGCACAGCGGCCCGCGTGCGTTGCGGCAGGTGCTGGCGAACAGCGTGCCGTTCCTCGCGTGCGCGCTGGCGTATACGGCGACGGGGGAGCCGTGGCTGCTGCTTCTGGCGTCCGGCGCTCTGGCGGCCAGCACGGCCGACACGTGGGCGTCGGAGGTGGGCGTGTACAGCCGCCGGCCGCCGGTGAACATCCTCACGCGCGAGCCCATGCAGCGCGGGCTTTCGGGCGGCGTGAGCCCGTTGGGTCTCGCGGCCACCGTGGTGGGAGCCGTAACCTCGGCGTTTCTGGCCATGCTGCTGTTCCATGCGTTCGGCTACGCGATTCCCACCGGGCCCGACGCGTTCTTCTTCATCATCGCGTGCGGCGTCGTGGGCTCGCTCGTGGACAGCGTGCTGGGCGTGGTCATGCAAGCGAAGTACCGCTGTCCGAACGACGCTGAGGGAGGGCTTGTGGAAACGCCGCCGTGCGGGGCCCAGGCCGCGCTCGTGTCCGGCTACGCCTGGGTCACGAACGATGCCGTCAACCTCATGAGCGGCATCGCCGTCGTGCTGCTCGGCCTGCTCGTAGTGGTGTAGGCGGGCGCTGGCGGTCCGAGGGCGGGTGGATTTCGTCGGGTGGCTTCCGACGATCTGGGCGCGAAACGGCACCCATGACGATGTGCGAGCGCATTCGGCGGCGGCATCGCTTCGATGACGCGCAAAGGCCCAGGTGGTGAAAATCTCCCGGATGCTTCGTCGTCCGTTTGCCTCCTCGAGATTGTCATGGGTGCCGTTTCGCGCCCGGGAGTTCGGCGCGGGATGGTTGGACGTTCTGTGGCTTGCCGGTAACGGTTGGATGGAGTGCGCACGAGCTTCATAATCCTCGGGTATGTTCAGGAAGAGAGGGCCGGCGCAGGGCCGGCGTGAGAACGACGCGAGGAGGATAGGCGATGGCGCAGGAGGCGAACAGCAGAAAGGGAAAGTTGGGCGGGCTTTTCGACGACCTTTCGATAGCCCAGGTCGTTGCGGGTGCGCTTGCTGCGGTTACGTCCATGCTGCTAGCCTCGCAAATCGGAATCTACGGTTCGGCGATCGGCGTGGGCGTGGGCTCGGTGGTGTCGGCCGTGGCATCGCAGCTGTACAAGAAGTTCCTGCAGCGCTCAGCCGACAAGCTCAAGGAGATCCATCCGGGCGAGACGCTGGCGATGGGCTCGAAGGGTTCGGCGGGATCGAAGGACGGCGCGAG
>NZ_DBFEGU010000200.1:0-10526 GCF_048329335.1 Eggerthella sp.
GTCGCCCACCGCGAGGTGGCGCACGCCGAACTCGCGCGCTTGCGCCAGCAGCTCGCCCGTGCGCGTGCCCACGGCGAGGCCCACCACCTCCAGCTTGTCCGCATGGCGACGCACAACGTCCAGCGTCTGCGTGCCGATGGAGCCCGTGGAGCCCAAGACCACTATGCGTTTCATGCACGCCTCCTAGAAACAGGTCGAACGTAAACCGTCGGTAGGGTTGGCTGCGGCGCCCGAGGCCTGCCGCCGTCAGATCAGCGGAACCGGGAACGGGATGCAGCCGAAACCCAAAAGCAGTATCGCCGAGGTCACCGCCACCAAGAACAGCGAGTCGCAGCGATCCAGCAGGCCGCCGTGGCCCGGCATGATGGTGCCAGAGTCCTTGAAGCCGGAATTGCGCTTGATGCGGCTCTCGGCCAAGTCGCCCAGCACGCCCATCAGCCCGCTGATGAGCCCGAACGCCATCGCTTGCGGGATGGACATCGTCACGCCGGGAATGAGGGTCATCAAGCACCAGAACGCGGCCGATCCCACGAGCCCCGCAATGAACCCCTCCCAGCTCTTCTTCGGCGAGGTGCGCGGCGCCAGCTTGTGCTTGCCGAACTTGCTTCCCACCAGATAGGCGAACGAATCGTTCGCCCATACGCTGAGGAAGATGCCCAGCGCCAGCACGCCGCCCCATGGCTGGGGTAGCGCCGTGCGGACGACCACGAGCCCCGACAGCAGCATGCCGCAGTACGCAGCTCCGAAGAAGCTCACGCCCACGTCGGGCACGCGCGCCCGCATCCAGAACACGTACCACACGATCAGCGCCAACAGCAACGCGAGGCTCACGTACAGCGCACCGTTCAGCCCCAGCAGAAACACGCTGAGCGGGTACAGCATGGCCGCGATGATGCCGAGCATCTCGTTGGGCAGCTTCGCGTCCGAACGCAGCATATAGTAGAACTCGCCCGCCGTGATGCCCGCCGTAGCCACCAGGAACGCCACGGTGGTCCAGTCGCTGACGAGGATGCACAAAACCGACAGCGCCACATACACGAATCCCGTGCGGAAACGCACTTGCAAGTCGGTGGCGTTCTTCAGCTTCTCGGGCGTCTTCTCATAGGCGAAATCCTTGATGCGCCCCGTGCGCGAGCGGTCATCTTCCGCCTCGGCCTTTTCGTCGGGCCGCGGCGCCACCTATTTCACCGCCCCGAACCGGCGATCGCGCGACTGGAACTCCAGCAGCGCGCGCAAGAACTCGTAACGGTCGAAGTCCGGCCACAGCGTCTCGGTGCACACGAACTCGGAATAGGCAATCTGCCACAGCAGGAAGTTCGACACGCGCATCTCGCCGCTGGTTCGGATGAGCAGGTCGGGGTCGGGGATGTCCGCGGTGTACAGATGGCGAGACAGCGTCGCCTCGCTTAAAGGCTCGGGTTCGCGGCCCTCGCGCAACGCGGCATGCGCGCCGTCCATGTAGGACCGCATAGCGTCGAGCAGCTCCACGCGGCCGCCGTAGTTCACGGCCACGACCAGCGTCATCCCGTCGTTGTCCTTCGTCTTCTCCCACGCCTTCGCGAAGGCGTCGCGCGTCTTCTTGGGCAGCTCGTCGGTGCGCCCGATGGTCATCACGCGCACGTGCTCTTCGTGCAGGCCGTCCACCTCGGCCAGCATCGTGGTGGCGAACAGGTTCATGAGGCCGATGACCTCGTCCTGCGGGCGCTTCCAGTTCTCGGACGAGAACGAGTAGATGGTCAGGTAGCGCACGCCCACGTCGGACGCGCAGCGGATGGTTTCGCGCACCGCCTCGATACCGGCCTTATGGCCGAACAGGCGGTTCTTCCCCCGCTCTTTCGCCCAGCGGCCGTTGCCGTCCATGATGACGGCCACATGCTGCGGCACCGCCGCAGCATCGAGCTGCGACGGATCGAGATCCGCCGGGGGGTTGGGGAATATGTAGTCAAGCGACTTATTCAAGGCTACCTCACAAAAGACGAGAAGCCGACGGCCTCATGGCCGCCGGCTTCGGAGATTTAATTCGGCTTCGCCGAATTAAATCTCCATGACCTCGGCTTCCTTCTTCTTGAACGCCTCGTCGACTTCGGCGATGTACTTGTCGGTGAGCTTCTGCACCTCCGCCTGGCCGCGGCGCTCGTCGTCCTCGGGAAGGCTGTCTTCCTTGACGGCGCGCTCGATGGCGCTGTTGGCATCGCGGCGGGCGTTGCGCACGGCTACGCGGGCTTCCTCTGCGTAGCCCTTACACTGCTTCACCAGCTCGCGGCGGCGCTCCTCGGTGAGCGCGGGGAACGGCAGGCGGATGACTGAGCCGTCGTTCGACGGCGTCACGCCCAGGTCGCTCTGGAGGATGGCATGCTCGATGGCGCCCAGCACGCCTTTGTCCCACGGCTCGATGACCAGCATGTGCGCGTCGGGCGTCTTGACGCCCGCCATCTGGTTCACCGGGGTGGGCACGCCGTAGTAGTCCACCCTGATGCGATCGAGCACCATGGCGTTCGCGCGCCCGGTGCGAACGGAGGCGAATGCGTCGCCCAGCGAGCCCAGCGCCTTCTCCATGCGCTCTTCGGCCTGCATCATAATATCGTCGATCATCCCGGTTCCTTTCACCCTGCGTTTCGCAACGCGTCCGCCGCCGACGGAGGCGGGTGCGCGCGTTTTCGTTATTCTACTGCGATTCTACCGTGGTTCCCACGTCTTCGCCCTTCAAAGCGCGCGAAATGTTGCCTTTAACGGTAAGGTCGAACACGATCATGGGAACGTCGTTGTCCATGCACAGCGACGTAGCCGTGGAATCCATGACGTTGAGCCCCTTGGAGAGCACCTCCATGTAGCTAACGCGGTCGTAGCGCTTGGCATCGGGGTTCTTCTTGGGGTCGCTGTCGTACACGCCGTCCACCTTCGTGGCCTTCATCAGCACGTCCACGTCCAGCTCGCAGGCGCGCAGCGCCGCGGTGGTGTCGGTGGTGAAGTACGGGTTGCCCGTGCCGGCGGCCAAGATGACCACGCGACCCTTCTCCATGTGGCGGATGGCGCGTCGGCGGATATAGGGCTCGGACACTTCCTGCATGTTGATGGCGCTCTGCACGCGCGAGAAGATGCCGTGGCGCTCGAAGGCATCCTGCAAGGCCAGCGCGTTCATCACCGTGGCCAGCATGCCGATGTAGTCGGCCTGCGCGCGATCCATGCCCTCGGCCGAACCGGCCAAGCCGCGGAAGATGTTGCCGCCGCCCACGACCACGGCCATCTGCACGCCGGCGCGCACGATTTCGGCGATCTGATCGGCAAGGTCGTCCACCACCTTCGGATCGATGCCGTAGCCGACGTCGCCCGCCAGCGCCTCGCCGGACAACTTGAGCAGCACGCGATCGTAGCGGTATCCTTCAGACATAAGCCTTATCCTCTCGGTGGTCGTTCATATAGGTTGCTCTAACCGTTCATCTTACCCGAAAATGAAAACGACCGCGCCCTGCTCGCACGCGTTTTCCGGCATTTCACGCAAAGGACAGACGACAACGCGGGGCGCACCGGAAGCTCTAGAAGGCGGCGGACAGCGCGTTCGCTAGCGCCGCGCGCAGGCGACGGCGGCCGTGAACGACCGGCCGATCAGCTCTTCGGCGATGTCGGTGCCGTCAGGTTCGACGGGGCGCTCGCGCTCGAAAGAGCACAAGGAGAAGCCAGCGCGATCCACGGCGATGCGGGCGAATTCGGCTTGAGAGCGAGCGGCGCCGAACACGTTGCCCGCGCACGCAAACGCCTGCATGGCGGCGGTCGGAAGCGGCTCGTCCGCGAACACGCCCGCATGGTAGAGGAAGCCGTCCGGCGCAAGGACGCGCGCCGTCTCGCGCAGCGCCCCTTCGAGATCCCATGCCAGGTTCAGCACGCTGTTCACGATCACGACGTCGAACGACGCGTCCTCCACGCCCGCCGCGCGCAGGCCCTCGAAGCACCCCCGCGCGAACGCAAGCCGCTCGGCCCACGCGGCGCCCTCCGCGCGCGCGGCCGCGGCCGTCGCCTCCGCGCGGGCCACGCAAGCGGCGGAAGGGTCGACGCCCAGCACGAACCCGTCCGGCCCCACCCGATCAGCCAGCTTGTACGCGCCCTTGCCGTTGCGGCATCCCAGGTCCAGCACGCGCATGCCGCGCAGATCCTCGGGCAGGAGCATCTCGCACCTGCCGCTGTACCCGTCGCGCGGCATCTCCGCGTAGTGGGCCTCCGCATGCCGAAGCTCGAGTTCGTCCATGTTCGCTCCTTCCCTTCCGACCGTCGCCCCGCGCGCACGGCCCTCAGCGCGCGGCGACGGCCTGCGGCCAGCGGCCTTTTGCGATAGACGGTCGACGCTACCCCGATCTAGCGCAATTCTAACGCGGTTCTTACGCAAATTTGGCGCGGAACCAACGCAGATCCAACGCGTTTTCCATGCGGTTTCCACATCTCGTTACGCCTGGTAAACAGCATCGTCTCCCGGTCGATGAGGCTGAATCCCCCATGTTGTTTTTCACTTCATGGATATCTATCTGAGTCATAGTTCGTCGCTGACGTTCTGGTCGTCTTTCGAAATCAGCTCGGGTGCGCTCGCGCGCTGTCAGGACTCCAGAAGCCCTTCCTGGAGAAAAGACGAACCGCTGCCCTCAGAATGCAAGGTCACCGAACTCCTGATCCGCGAGCTTGCCAGAATGCCGGAGCTCGAGGGCATCGCGCTCCCCCTGCACGTCATCGTGCCGAGCCAAGCGGCACGCAGCAGATGCGGGAAAGTCGCCTGCCACGTGAGCTCCGCAATGTTTCCCAGAGGATCGTTCGTACGCATCGCCCGCAACGTGCTTGCAAGCTCGCCCGAGCTCTGCTTCGTGCAAATGGCTTCGGAGCTGTCGCTTCCCGCGCTGATCAGGCTTGGATTCGAGTTGTGCGGCACATATGGAGTGGCAACGGTTGGAAAAGCGGACTTCCGGTTCGAGCGCCCCTTCACCACTCCCGCCCGCCTCGCGCGCTTCCTGGACAAAGCCGCGAACATGCCGGGAACCGTCAAAGCCCGAAAAGCCCTCAAGCACCTCGTCGCAGGCTCCGCCTCCCCGATGGAAACGACCATGGCCATGCTGCTCTGCCTCCCGCTCCGCATGGGCGGGTACGCGCTTCCCCAACCGCGTATGAACCACGCCGTGAACCCTCGAGGGCGATCGAGGCTCGCAGTCGATGACAAATGCTACTATTGTGATTTGATCTGGCCGAACGCGAACATCGCGCTTGAATACGACGGCCGCGAGCACCATGGAACCGTCAACAAGATGGCCGACGACGCGACACGGCGCAACAACCTGCTCGACCGCGGCGTCTCCGTCTTGACCGTCACAACAAGAACGGTCCGAAACCTCATCGAGCTCGATCATATCGCACGCACCCTGTCGAGGCAGCTCGGGTTCCGTCCGCGATGCGACCAGCAAGCGTGGCGCACCAAACAGCACGAGCTGCACGGCGAACTGCTGGGCTCCTCCTTCATGACGGTTGCCATGTGAGGGGAAAATCCCCGTCTGATGGTAAAAACGAAACGGTTGGGCAATCTCGAACCCTAGGAAAAGCGCGCCCGAGAGCGACGCGTGAAAGCAAACGGAGCATAACCCCAGGTGGCGGAAAAATCGATCGGCGAAGACGGTCCGGCCGAATTACCCAACCGATCGATTTCTACCGCACAGGGCGAAAAAGTGCGACACGCGCGCAAGAGCGCCGCTAAGAGACGGGAAAGACGAGGGCGACAGGACGCGCAGAAGCGCGAAGGCAGAGCAAAGGCGGGGGAGGCGCTGCAGGGAAAAGATGACAGGGACGAAAGATGCCGCAGGGACGCGCAGAAGCGCGAAGTCGCGGATCCAACGCGCGAAGGGCCGCATCTTGCTCGATGCGGCCCTTCGGCTAGGAGAGGGGATGGTGCGTGTCGCGCAGGCTAGGCAGCGTCCTGCTGGGAGCTGCCGGAGCCGCCGCCGAACAGGCGCTCGAGCATAGACTCCTGCGCGCTGTTCTGCTGGGTCGACGCGCTCTGGGAGCTTTCATCGGAGCCGAGCGTGACCTCGACTTGCTTGGTCTCGCCGTTGCGGTTCACGTCGAGCGTCACCTTGTCGCCCGGGTTCTTGGAGCGCACGTCCAGCATGAGGTCGCTGGCGGATGCGACGTCCTTGCCGTCGAACTTCGTGACGATGTCGCCCTCCTGCAAGCCGGCTTCGGCCGCGCCGGAGCCTTCGCTGACGGCCGCCACGTAGGCGCCTTCGTCAACGGACAGGCCGTAGCGCTTGGCGTTCTGCGCGTTCACGGTGGAGAGGGACACGCCGAGCTGCGCATGGGTCGGGGTCTTGCCGTCGATGATCTGCTGGGCGAGGTTCACCGCGTAGTTCACCGGGATGGCGAAGCCGACGCCGGAGTAGTTGCCGGAGTACGACGTGATCAGCGTGTTGATGCCGATGAGCTTGCCGTCCGCGTCGACGAGCGCGCCGCCGGAGTTACCGGGGTTGATAGCGGCGTCAGTCTGGATCATATTCGGGTAGATGGTGGATTCGCCCGTGCTGTTGCCGTACTGATCGGTGGAGGCGTTCACGATCTGAGAACGGCTCGTGGCCGACACGATGCCGGTGGCAACGGACTGCTCGAGGCCGAACGGGCTGCCGATGGTCATGACCCACTCGCCGATGACGAGCTTGTCGGAGTCGCCGATCTCGATGGGCGTAAGGCCGCTGGCATCCTTGGCCTTGATGACCGCGACGTCGGAGCTGGGATCGCTGCCCACGACCTCGGCGTCGTAGGTCTCGCCCGCGATGGTGACCTTGTACGCGCTGCCGCCTTCTACGACGTGGTTGTTCGTGATGATGTAGCCGTCGGCGGTGAGCACGACGCCGCTTCCCAGCGAGGACTTCGTCAGCGTGCCGGCTTCAGATCCGTTGCCGGCCCCAAAACCGTACATGCCGCCCGCATTGGACTGGTTCGTGTACACATCGATGGCGGCCACGGAGGGAAGCGCCTTCTGCGCGACAGCCTCTGCCAGCGTCTGGTCGGACTCGGCGTCGGTAGCGTTGATGCTGCCGGAGTTTTGCGAACCCAGCTGCGTCGCAGACGAAGAGGATCCGGAATCGTTACCGCCCGCAGTGGCTTGCCAGATGCCGAAGCCGCCCAAACCGATGGCGCAGGCGACGGCGGCACCGCAGAAGGCGAGCAGGAACGTGCGTCCGCCGTGCGACTTCTTCTCGACGGTCACTCCTCCTGCCGGATGCTGCGGGTGCTGAGGCTGCTGATAGTACTGCTGTTGCTGCTGATAATAAGGCTGCTGCCCCATGGGGGCGGCATGCTGGGCATGCTCGTCGCCCTGCGTCGGCGGCACGGGGCCGTTGCCGGGGGTGCTGCCATGCGTATCGGTCATGTGCTTCACGCTCCTTCGATTCGTGCTGGTCTATGATCGCCAAGCTTTTCATTTTTGAATGCCGTCACCTTAGCACGCTCCTTCCCAGATCAGAGACGCTTGCGAGCAAATGTCACCTTTGCGTCATGGAATTACACCATTTGGTGTACGGAACGCAACCGAGTTGTACACCCGCAGGCGCACGCGAGCGACGCATGCCGCCCGAACAGCCGATTTTCCGAAGAACTTTGCTACGCGAAGCAGGCGGCGCATGTAAGATACGAACGAACAACGATGCCGTCGGAGGAGATCGCATGGCTGAATCGCCGCGACCGCGCCGCAGCGCGGGAACATGGTTCCAATCCCTGTACGTCCGCGTGCTGTTGCGGTTGCTGCCGCATCTGATCAACGTCTTCAAGCACGTGTCGCCCAAGATCCGCGCGGAGGTTGATTACCTCGAGCCGGGCTATACGTTCATGTTATCCGTGAACGGGACGGATCTGGCGTGCGCATGCCGCCGCACCGCATCCGGCTCGTTCAAGCGCGTTCCTCCCGCCGCCATCGCCTCGGACGTGGAGCCCGGCAGCGGCCTGGCCAGCGCCGACGCGCAGGCCTTCACCGTCGACTACGTCATCGCGTTCCGGTCGCTGGCCTATGCGTTCGCCTGCTTCACCGGCGGCGTGACGCTGAAGGCGGCGCTCGCGCAGCGTGCGTTCTCCACGCGCGGGCCCAACAACACGGGCGTGGCCCTCACCTATATGTTCACGGCGCTGCTGAAGCTGTTCTTCGGTTGGCGCGCCGCGTACCGCACGCCGAAGCCGCTCGCACCGTCCGCCCCGCGCGCCTAGCGCTATCCAACCTGCAAGGAGAAGCCCATGCAAGGATTCGAATTCTGTTGCCCCACGAAAATCGTCTGTGGCGCGCATGCGCTGGACAAGCTGCCCGACGAGGTGGCCGACCGCGGCATGAAGCACCCGCTGGTGATGACCGACGCGGGCCTCGTGAAGCTGGGCGTGGCCGCGAAGCTGACCGGCGTGTTGGATGCCGCCGACGTGCCCTACGAGGTGTTCGACCAGGTGCCTCCCGACTCGTCGATGGACGTGGTAAACGAGGTGGCGCGCCTGTACGCCGAACGCGGCTGCGACGGGTTCGTGGCCATCGGCGGCGGCTCGGTCATCGATACGACGAAGGGCGCGGCCGCGTCGCTGGCCTGCGAGGGCGTGGACTTCGCCACGCTGCAAGGCTCGGAGATTCTGAAGGCCGACCTGCCGCCGTTCATCGCCGTGCCCACGACGGCCGGCACCGGCAGCGAGGTGACGCTGGTCGCCGTGGTGGCCGACACGCACAAGCATGCGAAGCTGTCGTTCACCTCGTACAAGCTGGTGCCGCACGTGGCCATCCTCGACCCCGCGCTCACCTCGTCGCTGCCGCCGAAGCTGACGGCCACCACCGGCATGGACGCGCTCACCCACGCCGTCGAGGCGCACACGTCCATCCAGAAGAACCCCGTGTCCGACGCGTTCGCCGCGAAGGCGGTCGAGCTGATCGCGGCGAACCTGCCCACGGCCTGCCGCAACGGCGCCGACACCGAAGCGCGCACCAGCCTGGCGCTGGCTTCGCTTATGGCGGGCGCGGCGTTCTCGAACGCCATGGTGGGCATCGTGCACGCCATCGGCCACTCGCTGGGCGGCCTCTGCCGCATCCCGCACGGCCAGGCCATGATGATGCTGCTCCCCCACTGCGTGCGGTTCAACCTGGATCGAGGCATCCACGCCGGACTCTACGGCCAGCTGCTGGACGTCCTCGCGCCCGCTCGCGCCGCGGCCTTGGGCGCCGGCGCGGCGCCGGAAGCGCTCGATCGCGCGTTCCTCGACGAGCTGACCGCCTTGAACGACCTGTTCCACCGCGAGTACGGCGTGCCGCTCACGCTGTCCGAGCTGGGCGTGTCGCGCGACGACCTGCCCGCCGTGGCCAAGCAGGCGCGCTACGACGGCGCCGCGCTGTACAACGAGACCGAGATCACGCTGGAGGACGCGATGGCCGTCCTTGAAGCCGCCTACTAAAGCAAGCGAAGGAGCCCGCATGACCGCCACCCCCTCCTACGAGAGCATCGCCGACGTCGAGGCCGCCGCGCAGAAGATGCGCGACTTCTTCCTGACCGGCGCCACGCTGGACGTCGACTACCGCCGCCAGGCGCTCGCGAAACTGAAGGCGTACCTCAAGGCGAATGAAGAGCGCATCCTGTCCGCGCTGACCGCCGACCTCGGCAAAGCCCCTTTCGAAGGCTACGCCACCGAGCTGGGCCTCGTCTACGACGAGATCAACACCTGCCTCAAGCACCTGAACAGCTGGTCGAAGCCGCGCCGCGTGCCCACCCCCATCGTGCACTTCCATTCCACGTCGAAGGTGCACCCCAGCCCCTTGGGCGTGGTGCTGGTGCTGAGCCCCTGGAACTACCCCGTGCAGCTGGCGCTCGTGCCCATGGTGGACGCCATCGCGGCCGGCAACTGCGTGGCGCTCAAGCCCTCGCGCACGTCGAAGCACACGAGCGAGCTCTTGCTCGATATCCTGTCAAACGTGTTCCCGCCCGAGTTCGTCTGCGGCTTCCCCGGCTCCGGCGCGATGAACGACTGGCTGCTGGAGGTGCGCTGGGACCAGATATTCTTCACCGGCAGCCCGAACGTGGGCCATGCCATCATGGAGGCGGCGGCGAAGCACCTCACGCCCGTGGTGCTGGAGCTGGGCGGCAAGAGTCCCTGCATCGTGGACGAAACGGCGAACGTGAAGCGCGCAGCGCAGCGCGTGGCCTGGGGCAAGGGCATCAACTGCGGGCAGACGTGCGTCGCGCCCGACTACTTTCTCGTGCACGAGCGCGTGGCGGACGACTTCGTGCGGCAGCTGGACGCGTGCTTCCACCAGTATTACGGCGAGGACATCCTCGCGTGCGACGAATGGCCGCACATGATCAGCCAACGCCACTTCGAACGCGTGATGGGGCTGATCGAACATCGCAACCCGGATGCCACGGTGGCGTTCGGCGGGCGCGGCGACGCAGGCACGCTGCGCATCGAGCCCACGTGCCTGCGCGGCGTGACGCTGGACGACCCCGTCATGAACGAGGAGATATTCGGACCGGTGCTGCCGGTCATCACGTACA
>NZ_DBFEGU010000201.1:0-4421 GCF_048329335.1 Eggerthella sp.
CGCCCGGGGAGCGTGCCGTGCTGGAATACCGGATGACGTTTCGCTAGGAGGCGCCATGGAGGAGAAGTGCAGGTGCTCGTGGGCGGGCGACGTGCCCGTGTACGTCGACTACCACGATAACGAGTGGGGAAGGCCCACCCATGACGATCGCATGCTGTTCGAGCTGTTGGTTTTGGAGGGCGCGCAGGCGGGCCTCTCGTGGTTGACCATCTTGAAGAAGCGCGAGGCGTACCGCGAAGCGTTCGACGGCTTCGACCCTGCCAAGGTGGCGCTCTACGACGAGGCCAAGGTCGAAGAGCTCATGGCGAACGAGGGGATCGTGCGCAACCGCCTCAAGATCAACGCGGCCATAACCAACGCGAAGCTGTTTCTGGACGTGGCCCGCGAGTTCGGAAGCTTCGATGCGTTCATCTGGGGCTATGTGGATGGCGAACCCATCGTGAACCGCTGGAAAACCCAGGCCGACGTGCCGGCGACCACGCCGCTTTCCGACCGCATCAGCGAGGATCTCAAGAAGCGCGGCTTCAAGTTCGTCGGCTCCACCATCGTGTATGCCTACCTGCAATCCATCGGCATCGTGAACGACCACGTGGTCGATTGCTTCGCGTATCGGGAGCTTACGTCGTAAGGATGGTTCGGCCTCCGTCGTCGTGGCGGGCATTTGAAAGCTAGGCCGATGCCGTTTCCCCCTCTTCGTCCAGCAGCTTGCGCGCGTAAGCGATTGCATCGTCGATATTGCTGCGGAAATGGTCTTCTCCCACCATGTCCACGAAACCAGCGCGGCGCATGGTTTTCATCGGCTGCTCGTTGGCGTGCGAGAAGATGAGGCTGACGCCGTTCTCGCGGCAGTACCCGTAGAGGTTCTCCAGCGCGTTCATGCCCGTCGAATCGAGCGATGGCACGCCTCGCATGCGGATGATCAGGTACTTCGTGAAGGATTTCACCGATATGTCGGATATGCGGTCGGTCATGCCGAAGAACATGGGTCCGTTGATCTCGTACACGCGCACGCTTTCAGGGAGTTCGCGCAGGTGCGTGACCTCGGAATCCTCGTCGCAGTAGTATTTCCAGCCGCGAACCTCGGTCTCCTCGCTCACCATCTTCATGAACAGGACGACCGTGATCAACATGCCCACGGCAATCGCCACCACCAGGTCGAACACGACGGTCAGCGCGAAGGTGAGCAGCAGCGTGGCCACCGCTCCTCGGGAGGCCGTCTTGCACAAGTGTGCGAAATTGCGCCATCCCGACATGTTGTAGGCGACGTGCAGCAAGATGGCCGCGATGGTCGGCATGGGGATGAGAGCCGCGTAGGGCATGAAGAACACGAGGACGATCAGCAGCACGAGCGCATGGGTCATGCCGGCGACGGGCGTGCGGCCTCCGTTCTTCACGTTCGCGGCGGTGCGCGCGATGGCGCCGGTTGCGGGGATTCCGCCGAATAGCACCGAGCCGATGTTGCCCACGCCCTGCGCAACCAGCTCCATGTTGCTGCGGTGGTGCGAGCTGATCATGCTGTCGGCGACGACGCAGGACAGGAGCGATTCGATCGCGGCCAGGATGGCGATGGTGATGCCGTTGGGAAGCTGGTCGGCCAGCAGGTCGACGTTGAGTTGGGGAATGCGGAATTCGGGCAGGTCGCTGCTGATGACGTACAGGTCGCCGATGGTGCTCACCTGCATGCCGAAGCCGCTGACCAGGGCGATTCCCACGATGAGCGCGACAAGGGATCCGGGGATGCGTTCGCTGACCTTAGGCCAGGCGAACAGGATGGCGAGGCAGACCGCTCCCACGACGAACGCTTGCCAGTTGGCCGTTCCGATGCTTTGGGCGACGGCCTGCAGCTTGTCCATAGTCTCGACCGTGGGCGCGCCGGCGGGGAAGGCGAGGCCGAGGAAGTCTTTGAATTGCCCAATGACGAGGGTCACGGCGATGCCCGCCGTAAAGCCCGTGGTGATGGTGTAGGGGACGAACCGGATGAGCGATCCCAGCTTGAAGAAGCCCATCAGCATGAGCAGCACGCCGGCGATGACGGTGGCTGCGACGAGGCCGTCCATGCCGTCGGTTGCCACGATGCCTGCAACGATGGTGGCGAACGCCGCCGTGGGGCCCGAGATCTGCACGCGGCTGCCGCCGAGGAACGCGATGAGGAACCCGGCGACGATGGCCGTGTAAAGGCCTTGCTCAGGACTCACGCCCGAAGCGATGGCCAGCGCGATGGAAAGGGGCAGCGCCACCACGGCCACCATGACGCCCGAGACGACGTCTTTGGGAAGCTGTCGCTTGAGCTCTTCGCTGTCGGAGTGCTTGATGATGCTGAAAAGTATCGGTTTGATCTTGTCGCGTTGCAATGCTCTGCTCTTCCATGTCGTCGCTTCTGCTCGGTGCGCGCGAAAAAGCGTTCCGCCCGGATCGACCGGGCGGAACGCAAGCGAATACTATGCGGTTGGATTCGATTTTGCGCCTCGCCATTATACTGCAAGATTACAAGAGGGCAACAAATCGGGGAAATGCGAAGCATCGACAAGGGCTGAAGCGCTGTGTCGACAGATGCTCGGAGTCTCGTATGATACTCGGGGCGATGAGCATTCCGTGGCGAACGGGCGGTGTTCTGATATTGTCCGCGAGTTCGTAAGCTTCGATGCGTTCCGTTGGAGCGCATCACCCAGAGGCTTCGGCTTACAACCTGATGGACAGAATACCCATCGAGCTTGCTAGAAGAACGAGAACGACGACTGCTGCCAAGACGATCAGGGCTGCTGTTGCGGGTTTGCCTAGTTTCATCGATTCTCCCTCCGGATGTTCTTCGTCAGGCGCTCTGTGTGCTGATAGAATTATACCGAACCTGAAAACTGATTATTCGAGCGAGGGTTTATTTTGGAAGAACGCAAACGGGGTGGGGCAAGCGGCTTCGACGCGAGCGAAGCGGAGGAGCGCGAGATTCGCCTAGAGCAAGCGCGCACCGCGAGAATCGAGGCGGAAGAACGTAGTCGGAAGAAGGAATCTCGCAGGGCTTCCAGGAAAGCGTTGGGACGATTTGCAAAGCGCTTTCCCCTGAAAGTGATATTGCCGATCGCAGCGGTTGCGTTGGTTGCGATCTTCGGCTTCGTCCTGCCTTACGTCATGGACGACGATGAGACCCAATACGTTACAGAGTCCGATCTGAAGTCCGCCGTCGACATCGACAACCTCTCGACCATCGACTACGTGTACCACGGCATCGCGGAGAAGCACAGCACGTTCCTTTGGCAGGATCGGGTGGACTATCGCGTCAAGTACCAGGCGCACGTTCGCGCGAGCTACAAGCTTGTCGATATCGAGTTTCGCGTCGATAGGGACAACGGGGTTGCGACTGCGTACCTTCCCGAGGCGGAGATCGGCGAGCCGCAGCTCGATCACAAGGAGTTCGGCTATCTCCCCGAGAACGCAACCGCGGACATGAAGGACGTCATCGCCCTGTGCCGCGAGGATGCAGCGTCGGACGTGGACAGGGACGAGATCAGAAGAGAGGCCGACGCGAGCCTGCGGGATACCGTGTCGGCTCTCACGAAGCATTTGCTCGGCGACGATCTGAAGCTTGAATTCAAGCCTATTTCCGAGTACAGCGAGGAGGTTGCGGCTGATGAATAGGAAACGCTTCGTTTGCCTTGCGCTTGTCGGCGTGCTCGCTTTTGCGGGCCTTGCCGGATGCGGCAAGGAGGAAGAGTCCCCTGATTTCTCCGGGTATTCGAAGATCGCCGAGCTTGCTACGATCAAGTGCGTGTACCACAACGTCGCCGAGATTTACAACGACGGAACCAACATGCTGTTCGGCATCAACGTCGGCTACAAGAAGGCGTGGTTCGAGTACGATGGAACCATGCAGCTTGGCGTCGACGTGTCGAAGGTCCGTATCGAGGGCCCCGACGAGAACAACGTGGTGACGATCGTTATTCCGCAGGCTCAGGTTCTTGGCGTTCCAGACGCGGACGAGAGCACGTTTTCCGATGTCTACAGCGACACGGGCCTGCTGACCTCGATCACCTCCGTCGATCAGGCCGAGGCGTACGCTGCGGCGCAAGACAAGATGAGGGAAAGCGCCGAGGGCAACGAGATGCTGATAAGGGAAGCGCGCGATCGGGCGGAGATGCTTTTGTTCCAATACGTGGAAGGAGTTGGCAAGAAGCTCGGCGTCGAATACGAGATTCGCGTCAAGGATGCCGAGTAGCGTTCGACGGGCGGGGCATGCGCCTGCGGCTGCCTTCGCCCCGTCGAACGCCGCGGTGTCCTTCTCCTTTTGTGTGCTTGTCGCTGCGCCTTCGCATTGCCGCTGTTCAGAGGGCGATTCCCTTTTCATGGAGGACTCTCGTCACGTTTGTTGCGGTCGCTTCCGATTCGTCGGTCAGCAGGCCATCGTCGGTAAGCATCGGCGTGTCTAAAAC
>NZ_DBFEGU010000202.1:0-2909 GCF_048329335.1 Eggerthella sp.
TCAGGGCGTCGTGCGCATCGAGCACCGCCGTCGCATGCGGGGCTTTCAGGTTCCGTCGGCCTGCCGGCCGACGGAGCGGGCCGACGCCGCGGCTTCCCGCAACGCCCGATATACGGCCGTCGACGAAGGCTGGCGCACCGAAGTGCGCCACGTTTCCGTCATCGACCCCGGCTCAAGCGCTGCGGAAACGCTCGCTGACTCACTGCGCCAACCAGCGGCCGTCCAACCTGCGAGCCTCCAGCCCGCAGGCGCAGTCCAACCCGCAGGCTCCTTCACCCCCTCGCCCAAGCCGCCGCTGACGCGAGGACAGGCCGATGCGCTCGCGGCCATCGACGCGGCGCGCTCGCGCGGCGCGGGCGAGGTGGTGCTCGTGGACGGCGTCACCGGCTCGGGCAAGACCGAGGTGTACCTGCAGGCCATCGAGGAGACGCTGGCCGCCGGGCGCACGGCGTGCGTGCTCGTGCCCGAGATATCGCTGACGCCGCAGACCGTGGCGCGCTTCCGCGGCCGCTTCGGCGATCTGGTGGCCGTCATGCACTCGCGCATGAGCCAGGGCGAGCGCTACGACCAGTGGGATTTTATCCGCTCGGGCGCGGCGCGCGTGGTCGTGGGCGCCCGCAGCGCGCTGTTCACGCCGCTTTCGAACCTCGGTCTCATCGTCATCGACGAGGAGCACGAAGGTTCCTACAAGCAGGACAGCGCGCCGCGCTACCATGCGCGCGACGTGGCCGTGTGGATGGCGCGGCGCGCCGGGGCCGCCGTGGTGCTGGGAAGCGCCACGCCCTCCATCGAGGCGCTGCACGCCTGCGCGAAAAACCCCTCATGGCATCAGGTGAGCCTGCCCGAGCGCGCGAACGGCAAACCGTTGCCCGAGGTGCAGGTGGTGGACATGGCGAAGGAGTTCAGCGGCGGGTCGCGTTCGATGTTCGCGCTGCCGCTGGCCCGCGCGCTCGAGGAGGAGCTGGCCGCCGGCCGCAAGGCGGTGCTGCTGCTCAACCAGCGCGGCTTCGCGAAATTCTTGCTGTGCCGGGAATGCGGTTTCGTGCCCGAGTGCCCCTCGTGCTCCACGTCGCTCACGTACCACGAACGCGGCAACTTCCTGATCTGCCATCACTGCGGCTATCGGATACCCACGCCGCCCGTGTGCCCGGAATGCGGCAGCCCCTACCTCAAGAAGTTCGGCGCGGGCACGCAGCGGGTCGAGGCCGAGCTGCGCGTGCTGCTCGACGAGATGCCCGGCGTGGGCCCGGGGGTGCCCATCGTGCGCATGGACGCCGACACCACGAGCGGCAAGGGCGCGCACCAGCGTCTGCTCGAGGAGTTCGCCGCCGCCGACGCGGCCGTGCTGCTGGGCACCCAGATGATTGCGAAGGGGCTCGACTTCGAAGACGTCACGCTCGTGGGCGTCATCAACGCCGACACCATGCTGAAGCTGCCCGACTACCGCGCCTCCGAGCGCACGTTCGACCTTGTGGAGCAGGTGGCGGGTCGCGCGGGCCGCGCCGAGCTGCCGGGCCGCGTGCTCGTGCAGACCTACGAGGCCGACGCTCCCGCCATCCGCGCGGCCGCCGCCTACGACCGCGCCCTGTTCCTGCGCGACGAGCTGCCGAAGCGCCGCCTGCTGGGCTACCCGCCCTACGTGCGCATGGCGAACGTGCTGGTGTGGAGCAAGGACGAGCCGGCCGTGCGCCGCGTGGCGGCCGAGCTGCAGGCGGCGCTGGAGGAGGCGGTGCGCGACTTCGGCGGCGACGGTTGGAGCGTGCTGCCCGCCACGCCGTGCGTGCTGGCGAAGCTGCGCGGCACGTACCGCTGGCACATCGTGGTGAAGTGCCCGGCTGACGCCGACCTGTCCGATGCGCTGCTGCCCCTCTTCCGCCGCCGCAAGCCCGACAGGGATGCGAACGTGGCCGTGGACGTCGATCCCGACGATCTGCTGTAGCGCGCTCGCGCCGCGGCTTGGCGGACGTTCGGCCTACCAGCCCTCCATGAACCAGGCGACCGTGAACGCCACGCGCTCGCCCCAGGCCGCGATGTCCTCGTCCGAAATGGGCGCGCGCAGCGAGGATCGGTTCGCGTACGCCCAGTCGTACAGCGCTGCGGAATCGACGAATCGCTGCGGCTTCGAGGACGACCCCAGCACCACGGCGTAGTACTCGTGCCCGTCTCCGCGGTTCACGGCCGTCGCCGCGCAGGGCCCGGCGGCCAGCGTGTAGCCGGTCTTGGCCGCGCACGCGCCCGGGTAGCTGCCCAGCAGGGCGTCGGTGTTCTCCAGCGCCAGCGTCACGGGCGCCCCGTCGCGCTGGACCGTGATGTCTGCCTGCGAGAACCCGATGTTCGCTCGGACGAGGTCGATCTGCATGGCCGCGCGCAGCATTGTCGCCACGTCGGCCGCGCAGCTGTACTGCCCCTGGGCGAACGCGTCGAAGTCCAGGCCGTGCGGGTTCGCGAAGAACGAGTTCTCCAGCCCCAGCTCGGCCGCCTTCGCGTTCATGGCCTCGACGAACGCCGCCTCGCAGGCGTACGCGTCGCCGCCCGACCCCTTCTGCGCCAGCATCCGCGCTCCGGCCGCTTGGGCGATGGCCGACGCCGCGTCGTTGCCCGAAGCCGTGAGCAGCGCCTTCAGCGCGTCGTCGAAGGTCATCGAGTCGCCTTGCGCGAGCCCGGCGCTCGATTCGCCGACGCTGGCGGCTTCGGGCGTGACCTCGATCATCGTCGATGCGTCCAGCCAGTCCGCCGCCACGATCGCGGTCATGATCTTCGTCAGCGAGGCGATCTGCGCGGCGTCATCGGCGTTGCGGCCGAACCACAGCGTGCCGTCCTCGTCCATGAGCGCGGCACAGGATGCGTCGAGGTCGGGAAGCCGGTCGGGCGGCAAGGCGCGCTCGGCGGCGCTGAGACGGAGCGCCATG
>NZ_DBFEGU010000203.1:0-22513 GCF_048329335.1 Eggerthella sp.
GAACGACAGGAACGGACTCTATGCGCAAACGACAACCCGATACCGAGGCGCAGCGGCTCGTGCAGACGTACGCCGACCTCATCCTGCGACTTGGCTACACGTATCTCAAATCCACGCACGACGCCGAAGACGTCTGCCAGAACGTGCTGATCAAGCTGCTGCAGACCGATCGCGCCTTCGAGAGCGCCGAGCACGAGCGCGCCTGGATCGTGCGCGCGACGGCGAACGCCTGCAAGGACGTGTTGCGCAGCGCGCGACGCCGCACGTCGGTGGCGCTCGACGCCGTCGCGGAGGCGGCCGCGCCCGAGGTTCCCGACAGCGCCGTACTCGAAGCGGTGATGGAGCTGTCGCAGCCGTTTCGGGAGGCCCTGTACCTGCACTACTACGAGGGCTACACCGCGCGCGAGATCGCGGACATGACAGGCGGCACCGAAGATGCCGTTGCAGCCCGGTTGAGCCGCGGCCGCAAGAAGCTGCGCGCCCTGTTGGAAGGAGCGGACGATGATCGATGAATACAAGGAAGCCCTCGACGAGCTGCGGTTCTCGCCCGAGGCCAAGCGACGCATGGTGCAGCGCATCGAAGTTGCCGTCGTCGTAGAGCCCCTTCCCCGTCCGACACGGCGCTCGCGCGCCCTTGTGATAGCCGCAGCCGCAGCCGTGCTGGCCCTGGCAGTAGGCTGCACGGCGTATCTTGCAGGAGCGTTCGTGAGCTTGGAAGACTTCGCCGAAGATCTGTTTGGGGGCGCACCGTCGCAGACGGAGGTGATCGACAAGATCGGCCGCCCAATCGGCGCAAGTGCCGTTTCGAACGGTGTTGCGATCACAGCAGATGCGGTGATCGGCGACAACGAACACTGCGTTGCGGTGTTCAGTATCGCTCGAACCGACGGCATGCCGATCGAGGGCGTCGATACGATTTTGGACAAGTCGTTTACGACGGTCTTCACTGGTGCACAGCTGTTCAGAGTGGGAAACACCAAAGTAGGCCCGGAATACTGCTTCTACGACGCCGATCCTTCCGACAACTCCGTGCAATGCATCGTGAAGATGACTTCGTTCATAGGAGGCGACTCGTTCATAGGCAAGATCATGCACGTCGAACTAGGAGATTTGGCGACGGGAGAAATGACGGCAGACGGCAAAACCACTCTCCCGTCCCTCCAGACGGTCATCGAAGGATCTTGGGACATGAGCTTCCCGCTCAACTACGAGGACGCATCGATTGAACTGAGCGCCGGGCAACGGACGAAGCTCGACGGCATTGACGTCGCAATCGACTCCGTAGTCCTCTCCCCCATCGCCATCGTGGTCGAATACACAGCAGACGAGCCACTCATGACGAAAGATGAAGAAACGGGAAAGCGCAGAGGCTCCGCAGGCATCGACGTTCCCATAACGGTGAATCTGCGAAACGGCTCGTCTATCGACGTACCGTCTGTCGGCGCCATGAACGATGGAGGAGCCACCAAACGCCGCGCGGACCTTATGTTCGACAAGATCCTCGACCTCGACCAGGTGAAGTCCGTCACGGTCGGAGGCGTGGAAATCCCGATGCCGTGAAAAACGCGAAGCGGCCGGGAACGTTCGATCCCGGCCGCTTCGTCCCGAAAGAGGACTGCCGCCCCGCTTTCGGCTCGTGCGCACAACGTCGCTAGGCGCGCTTGCCGGTCAGCAGGTTGATGACGGCGATGAGAATGATCGAACCTATCAACGCCACCAGGAACGACCAGAGGTTGAACCCGGTGAATCCCGCGGCGCCGAAGAAGCTCATGACGAAACCGCCGATCAGCGCACCGACGATGCCCGTCACGATGTTCTTGACGAGGCTGCCGTCCGTCTTCATGATCATGTTCGCGATCCAACCGGCCAAGCCGCCGATGATGATCCATACGATGATGCTCATAGCAGTTCCTTTCCTCGAAGCTCATAGGTGATGCTGACGAGGATAGACGAGCGTTGCGCTTAGAACAGCCTGACCAGAAAGCCGTATGCAGCCTGTAGTCGGTTGGATGCCGCCCCGTGAGCGGCGTCACGCCGACGGACATCATCATCGCTCCGAAAACACGCCTCAGCGCACGAGGCGTGTTTTCGGAGCGATGATGGCTTCCAGGCAAGGGCAAGGTCGCGGCCACGAGGGCTGCGCCGACGGAAGCATGCATTCTCGACGCAAAAAAGGCTGGAGATCGATCTCCAGCCTTTTCGTTCATCCGATGCTCAGGCGAGCTACTTGATCGGCGGGGTGCCCTCGGCGTTGCCGAAGATGGCGTCGATCTGCACGAACGCGTCCATGGGCAGCGCAGCGGTGCCGACGGCGCGGAACGCAGGGGTGCCGGTGAAGTAGCGGGCGCACACGTCCTCGACGGCAGCGAGGTCGTCGATGTTCTTCAGGTAGACGTTCACCTTGACGGCGTCTTCCATCACGTGGCCGACGTTCTCGATGATGGCCTTGATGTTCTTGCATGCCTGCTCGGCCTGCTCGGCAACGCCGCCAGCGACGAGCTTGCCCGACGCGGCGTCGACGCCCAGCTGCGCCGAGATGTTGTTGTAGTGCGAGAACGCGACGCTCTGCGAGGACAGCGGGCTCACCGGAGCAGCGTCCGTGTCGTTGGCCTCGATGATCAGGCCGTGACGGGCCTCCACTTCCTGCGGCGGGGTGCCGTCGCCGTGCGACACGACGGCCTCGATCTGCACGAGCGCGTGCATCGGCAGCTCGGCAACCTCGACCACGGTGCGGGCCGGCATGTAGGCCACGGCGCGGGCGATGCCCGAATCGGGGAAGAAGCGCGTGTACACTTCGTTCACGGCATCGATGTCGGAGAGGTTCTTCAGGAAGACGGTGACCTTCACGATGTCATCGAACGGGACGTCGATGCTCGTGAGGACAGCCTTGATGTTCTTGAGGCACTGAGCGGCCTGCTCGGCGACGCCGCCGACCACGATCTGGTTCGACACGGGGTCGATGGGGAGCTGAGCCGAGATGTTGTTGTAGTGCGAGAACGCCACGGTCTGCGTGGACAGGGCGTCGTAAGGAGCGTTGTGCGTGTTGTTCACGTACTTGACGAGGTCGCCGGCCTGGGGCTCGTTCGGGATGGTGCCCTCACCGTTGGTGATGAGCGCCTCCACCTGCACGAGCGCGTCCATGGGCAGCGCCGCAACAGCCATAACCGTGCGGGCAGGAAGATACGTGGTGAAGAAGGCGCGGTACACCTCGTCGACCACGTCCATGTCGCGGATGTCGCGCACGAAGACGGTGATCCTCGCGACGTCGTTCAGCGAGTGGTCGATGCTCTCGACGATGGCCTCGAGGTTCTCGAAGCACTGCTCGGCCTGCTCGAAGATGCCGCCCTCGACGATGGCGCCGGTCTCCGGGTCGATGGGGAGCTGAGCCGAGATGTTGTTGTAGTGCGAGAACGCCACGGTCTGCGCAAAACGGTCGTTCTGAGGGGCCTCGTCCGTGTTACGAGCCAATACTACGTTATCAGCCATTGATCGTATCCTCCTTTTGGGGGCTTCGCTGTACGCTCCTTAAGGAGCGCTCCGTATTCGGAGGGCTGTAGTATAACGTTTTGTGCAGATGCACAAAACGTTTACGCGAAGATTTCCAACCAACGGTAACGCACGCATCAGACCGCTCGCCGCCAATTTTGGAACCCCCTGCGCGCACCATGCAGAAAACAGAATCGTAAGGTGCGTTTCATGCAGGATTATCGCGCCTACCGTTCACCGATTGCTATCCGGCCTTCTCAGCGTTCGTCACACGATGACCACAAGTCGCCACGCATCCCATCGGAAGCGTGAACGCTTCCGATGGGATGAGCTCACGCCGCTGAGCATAAAAAAGCAGGCCACCGGTTTCTCCGATGACCTGCTCTAAGTTGCTGGTCGGGTTGACAGGATTTGAACCTGCGACCCCTTGACCCCCAGTCAAGTGCGCTACCAAACTGCGCCACAACCCGTTGTGCTTGCCCGGTTGCTCTTGCGAGCTTCCCAAACAGCGTTGACTATCTTAACGGTAACCTGCCGGCTTTGCAAGAAGAAATTTACATCTTCTTCAAGCCCGGGGAAAGCCGAAGGCGTTCAGCCCCGTCCATCGCACTTCGCTACGCCAGGAACTGCATGGCCTTGTTGAGAATCTCGTCGGCGAGGCGAGTCTTGGACATGCGGGGAAGCTCCTCGACGTCCTGATCGTCCACGAACCATACCACGTTGTCGTCGGCACCGAACGCGCGGCCGCCTCCCACTTCGTTAGCGACCACCAGATCGGCGTGCTTGGATACGAGCTTCTTCTCGGCGTTCGCCACCACGTCGTTCGTCTCGGCGGCGAAGCCCACCACCACCTGCTGCTCCTTGCGCTCGCCCAGCGTGGCCAGGATGTCCGGGTTCGCGACGAGGTCGATGGTGCCCAGCTCGGCGTCGGCGATGCCCTTCTTCAGCTTATGCCCGGCCGCCTCGCGCGGACGCATGTCCGCCACCGCCGCCGCGAAGATGGCGATGTCGGCGTCTTCGAAAGCGTCCTCGGCCGCCGCGAACATGTCGCGCGCCGTCTTCACGTGCACCATATGCACGCCTTGCGGGGCGGGCAGCGACACGGGTCCCGAAATAAGCGTCACGTCGGCTCCGCGAAGAGCCGCAGCGCGGGCGAGAGCGTAGCCGGTCTTGCCAGAGGAGTGGTTCGAGATGTAGCGAACCGGGTCGATGGGCTCAACCGTGGGGCCCGCGGTGATCATGACACTGCGCCCGGCCAGGTCGCGCTTCACGCCCAGCTCGTCCAGCGTTGCCGACACGATGTCGTCCACCTCGGCCAACCGGCCCTTGCCGATGTCGCCGCACGCCAGGTAGCCGTCGCCTGCGTCGATGAAGCGCGCGCCGCGGATATGCAGCTTGCCTATGTTGTAGCGCGTGGCGCCGTTCTCGTACATGTTCACGTTCATGGCCGGCGCGATGACGAGCGGCGCGGTGGTGGCCAGCGCCGTGGTGGTCAAGAGATCGTCGGCGATGCCGTTCGCGATCTTCGCGATGACGTTCGCGGTGCACGGCGCGATGAGGAACACGTCGGCCTCCTGCGCGAGCGACACGTGGTGGATGGGGTCGGACGGGTCGTCGAACAGGCCCACGGCCACCGTCTCGTGCGTAAGCGCACGGAACGTCGTGGGTCCCACGAACTCGGTGGCATGCTCGGTCATGACCACCTTCACGCGCACGCCCGCCTTCTGCAGGCCCCGCACGATCTCGCACGATTTGTAGGCGGCGATGCACCCCGTCACGCCCAAAAGCACGGTCTTCTGCGCGGGGTTTGCCGCGCCTTCGTTCACGTTAGTCACGAGAGCCCTCCTCTATATGCGGGCGCAGCACGTCGGAAAGCACTCGAAGGTGCGCGCGGCTGCGGTCGAGGCAGGGCACGTACGTGAAGCTTTCCTCACCGGGCGTGCGACCCGCCTGCTTGATCTGGTCGAAATAAAACGGCTTGAGCTCGTGGTCGATGTCGTAGAGCGTCTCCAAACAATCGACGGCGAAGTTCGGGCAGATGAAGAACACGCGTCCCACCCCGGTTTCCGCCCAGCGCGTCAGCACGTCGCGCGTGTACGGGGAGAGCCATTCGCGGCCCTTGTCGAAACGGCACTGGTAGCCGATGGTCCAGCGGTTGCGGTCGATGCCCAGCTCGCTGGCCACCTGCAAGCTGGTGGCGCCCGTCTGCAGCTCGTAGGTGTCCCCCGCCTCGATGTCCACGAGCGGGATGGAATGGTACGAGAACAGCACTTTATCGTCAGAGTCCACCTTGAAACCGGCATGCTCGATGGACGCAGCGATGGCGCGGATGTAGGTGGGGTCGTCGTGGTAGTTGTCGACGAAGTCGCACGGCACGTCCCAACGCGCCTTCTTGAGCGCGCGCTCCACGCTGTCGGACACCGAGCCGGTGGTCGAGTAGGCGCTTTGCGGGTACAGCGGAAGCACGATGAGACGCGTGCAGCCCGCGCCCTTGAGCTCGCGCACGCAATCGAGCACCGACGGGTCGCTGTAGCTCATGGCGCAGCGCACCGCAACGTCCAGCCCCTCGTCCTCGAACGCGGCCCCCAGGCCGGCCTCCAGCTTCTGATGGGCGATGGTGAACGGCGATCCTTCGTCGGTCCAGATCTTCTGGTATTTCTCGGCAGACGCGCGTCCCCGCTTCGGGAGGATGAACAGATGGAGGACGAACCACCATCCTGCCCGGTTCATCGGCGCGATGCGCTTGTCCATCAAGAACTTGGCGAGATATTTCCGCACGGCGCGGGGCTTGGGCACGGCAGGCGTGCCGGTGTTCACTAGGAGCACCCCCGAGCGCTTCCCCTCTGGCACGATGTTCATCACCTTCCTGCGGAGTAGACATGACGAAACGGTTGAATTCCGCCCTGGAAAATCTGTTATAGTTTAGCCCATTGACTATCGACAGGGCAGGTGAATGGAGAAAGAACCGAAAAAATCGGCTGTGGAATCGACGTCGCGACAGGCCGAAACGTCCGATCGGGAACCCGAAGCCGGCTCCTCCCCCTGCGAAAGCCCCGAACCGCATCCGGGCATCCTCCGCGAGATCGGCAAAGAGGCGCGCGAGCAGGTCCGTCCGAACCAGGGATACCTCAAGATCGACTACTTCACGCTGTTCTGGCTGTTCGTCGCAGGCAGCGTGTTCGGCCTCGTAGTGGAGACGGTGTTCCACGCCATCGTGTACGGCGGCTACGAAAGCCGCGCCGGCCTCGTGTGGGGCCCGTTCTCGCCCATATACGGCGTGGGTGCGGTGGTGCTCACGGTGTCGCTCAACCGCTTCTACCACTCGCACAACCTCATCATCTTCCTCATAGCCATGCTGCTGGGCTCGGTGATGGAGTACGCGACGAGCTGGCTCATGGAGGTGCTGTGGGGCGCCATCGCCTGGGACTATACCGGCACGTTCGGCAGCATCAACGGCCGCACGAACTTCGCGTTCGGCGTGATGTGGGGGCTTCTGGGCCTCGTGTGGGTGCGCACGATCCTGCCGTTCATCAAGCGGGTGTTCTCGCACGTGGATGCCAGGAGCATGCTCGCACGCCTGGTCACCGCGGCGCTCAGCCTGTTTATGGCGCTGAACATCGCCGTCACCCTGCTCGCGCTCGACCGCGAGGGGCAGCGCGCCGCGGGCGTGCCCGCCACCACGTGGGAACAGCGGTTCTTCGACGAGCACTTCCCCGACAGCTACCTGCAATCCCGCATGCAGAACATGAGCGTGTACGGGAAGGGATAGGCTACAGCCGCGGCCTCGGGGCGCCTTCCAGCAACGCTCGCACTTCCTCCCCCGCCGTCGTGCGGCCCGTGCTGCGGGAGGCGAGGTCGTCGAGCGCTTCCTGCAGGTCGGAGGGCAGGTTGTCCGCGAAGCGCAGGCCCTCCCCCGTGACGGGATGCTGGAACGACAGCTGGAACGAGTGCAGGAACTGGCGGTCGAGGCCGAGGTCGGCCGCAGGCGCGCTCGGCGCGCCCGACGTGTACGCCGGGTCGCCCACAAGAGGGTGCTTCGCGTACTCCAGATGCACGCGTATCTGATGGGTGCGCCCTGTGAACAGCTTGCAGTCGATGAGCGTGTAGCCGTCGTCGCGCCCCCCGTGCTCGAAGCGCTCGAGCACCCGAAACGTCGTGATGGCCTCGCGAGCCGACGGCGTGTCGCGGACGGCCATGCGCGTGCGCTCCTTCTCGGCGCGCGCGATGGGAGCGTCGATCATACCGGTGTCGTGGGCGATCACGCCGTGCACGAGCGCCAGGTAACGTCGGTCGACCGCGCGATCGCGGATGTCCGACATGAGGGCATAGCCCGTCTCGTCGTTCTTCGCCGCCAGCATGAGGCCGCTCGTGTCGCGGTCGAGGCGGTGCACGATGCCCAGACGGTCGTCCTCGCCCTGCACGTTGCACAGGTTCTCGGCGCCGCAGTGGTAGATGAGGGCGTTCACCAGCGTGCCGTCGTCATGGTCGACCGACGGATGGCACACGAGCCCCACCTGCTTCGACAGCACGATGAGGTCTTCGTCCTCGAAGCGTATGTCCAGATCGATGGGTTGGCCGCGCAAAGGGCCGGGCTCTACCGGCTCCTCAACCTGGTACACGATCGTGTCGCCCGGCGCCACGGGATGCTTCTTCGCAACCTCCGCGCCGTTCACGAACACGAGGCCGTCGTCCACCGCGCGCGCAGCCGCGCTACGGCTGGGATACAGACCGCGCGCGGCCAAAAGCGCATCGAGGCGCTGACCCGCGTCGTCGGGTGCTGCGACGTAGCTCAACATGCGGCTCATCGCGCGTCGGTTCCTTCGCCTTCGCCGTCGGACGCGGCAAGCTCTGCGGATAGGCGATCCTCGTGGCGCCAGCTGACGATAACGCCGACAAGGAATAGCACGAATCCGCATGTCACGCCAATATCAGCCACGTTGAACACGGGGAAGTCGATGAACACCGGCTCGATGAAGTCCACGACGTAGCCTAACGCGAAGCGATCGAACGCGTTGCCGAGGCCGCCCGCCACCACGAGCGCCGCGCCCACCACCTGCACGATGTTGGGACGATACGCTAGGAAGAACAGATACACCGTGAGCAGCACGCATACGATCAGCGACATAACGCCCAGAAGGAACGTGGAGTCGCCGAACATGCCCCAAGCCGCACCCGTGTTGTGAACGAGGTGGAACCGCACGAGGCCGAGCAACGGGCCCGTGATCACCTCCCCCATGGAATACGAGCCGTTGAAGTAGTTCTTCGTGAGGGTGTCGAGAGCGAGCCATGCAAGCACGACGATGCCGAACACAAGCGTGTGACGCGAGCGATCGGCCTTCAATTGCCGGGCTTCTTCCTCCGAAAAGGCGGCTTCCTTCGAATCGCCTCGCTCGTCCGAAAGGGTCGGAACGCTTTCGGACGAGGCCGCATCGATTCCATCGACCCGCTCCGGTCGTTCGGGACGACGCGAGGAGGGCTGCTTGTCGGGCGATTCCGTATCCAAGAACCTATTCCCCTTCCGCGAAGCCGATGGCGTCGAGCGCATCGCCGCAGCGCTCGCAGACGGATCCGTGGTTCGCGTTGCCGCCGAGCGCACGGTGGTTCCAGCAGCGCGGGCATTTCTCGGCCTCGGTCTTCGAAACCGTCGCCGCCAGCTCCTCGCCTTCGGCGAACGACACGGACGCCACGATGAACAGCTCCTCGAACACCGCCGCGTCATAGCGCTCCACCGCGTCGAGCACGGCGCGGGGCGCGGTCACGACGACGGCCGCCTCCTGGCTCTTGTTCACGACCTTCTGGCCGCGCGCGTCCTCGAGCGCCTTGGTCACGACTTCGCGCACGCCCATGATCACGCCGAAGTCCTCGGACACGCGCTCCCCGTCCGCGGGGATGGCGGGCGCGAAGTCGGACGCCTTGGGCCAACCGGCCAGCTGCACGTTCGTCGGGCGGCCTGCGCGCTCGCGCATGGCCTGGGGGTAGTGCTCCCACACCTCGTCGGTGGTGAACGAGAGCACCGGCGCCAGCACGCGCACGAGCACCTCGAGGATGTTCATCAGTACCGTCTGCACGGCGCGGCGGCGCGGCGAGTCAGGCGCCTCGGAGTACAGGCGGTCCTTCGTCGCGTCCATGTACACGGCCGACAGGTCGTTCACAATGTAGTCGTACACGGCGCGGTACACATAGTGGAACTTGTACGCGTCGTAGGCGGCGCTCACGTCGTCCAGCAGGTGCTTCGTGCGCACCATGGCCCACTGGTCGAGGGGCTCGAGCGCGTTCCAATCGGACACGGCGTCCTTCTGATCGTCGAAGTCGTCCAGGCTGCCCAGCAAGAAGCGGAACGTGTTGCGGATGCGGCGGTACGCCTCGGAGGTGCGTTGGAGGATCTCGTCGGAGATGCTCACGTCCTGCGAGTAATCGACGCTGGCCACCCACAGGCGCAGCACGTCGGCGCCGCTCTTCGCCATGACCTCGGCCGGATCCACGCCGTTGCCCAGCGATTTCGACATCTTGCGGCCTTCGCCGTCCACGGTGAAGCCGCAGTGCATGACGGCCTTGTACGGCGGCACGCCGTACGCGCCCATGCTAGTGAGCAGCGACGACTGGAACCAGCCGCGGTGCTGGTCGGAGCCTTCCAGGTACATGTCGGCCGGGAAGCGCAGACCCTCGGCCTCGCGATGCTTCAACACGCTGGTGTGCGACACGCCGCTCTCCCACCACACGTCGAGGATGTCCCTCTCGGGGGTCAGCTCGGTGCAGCCGCACGTCTCGCATTTCACGCCGCGCGGCAGGTACTCGGACGGCTCGCGCGTGAACCACGCGTCGGCGCCCTCGCGGTAGAACAGGTCGATCACCGCGTCGAATGTCTGCTCGTTCGCCACGGTGGAGCCGCACTTCGCGCATTTGAACACGGGGATGGGCACGCCCCACGAACGCTGGCGCGAGATGCACCAGTCGGGACGGTCGGCCACCATGGATCCGATACGGTTCGAAGCCCACGCGGGAATCCACTCGACGTCGTTCTCGATGGCCTTGAGCGCGTTCTCGCGCAGGCTGTTCTTGTCCATGGACACGAACCACTGGTCGGTGGCGCGGAAGATGACCGGCTCGTGGCAGCGCCAGCAGTGCGGGTAGCTGTGCAGGATCTCCTTTTGGGCCACCAGCGTGCCGCGTTCGCGCAGCCATTCGATGATGACCGGGTTCGCCTCGTCAACGTCGAGGCCCGCGAAAGGGCCCGCCTCGTCGGTGAGAACGCCGTTGTCGTCCACCGGCATGAGCAGCGGCACGTCGAACTCCAGCGCCACGAGGTAGTCGTCCTGACCATGGCCGGGAGCCGTGTGCACCGCGCCCGTGCCGGAGTCCAGCGTGACGTGGTCGCCGTAGATGATGGTGCCCTTGAGGTCCTGGCGGACGGGGCACGTGTAGGTGAGGCCGGTGAATTCGCGGCCCTTGAGCGCGACGGGCTCGCCGTCCTCGCCGCGCACGAGGTCGTAGGATTCCCAGCCCGCGATCTCGGCCACCTGTTCCACCAGCTCGCGCGCCATGATCATGTTGGAGCCGTCCGCCTGGACCATCACGTAGTCGGCGTCGGGCGCCAGCGACACGGCCGTGTTCGCCGGAAGCGTCCAGGGCGTGGTGGTCCAGATGAGCACGTAGGCGTCGCCCGCAGCGCCTGCAGTCTCGAACATGCCGGGCATGATATCCATCTTGAACTTCACGAAGATGGACGGCGACGTCTCGTCGGAGTACTCGATCTCGGCCTCGGCAAGCGCCGTGTGGCAGCGCTTGCACCAGTGGATGGGTTTGCGGCCGCGGTACACCGAGCCGTCGAGGTACATCTGCTTGAACACCTCGACGTTGCCCGCCTCGTAGTTCGGCGTGAACGTGAGGTACGGATGCTCCCAATCGGCGTTCACGCCGAGGCGCTTGAAGCCCTCGCGCTGCACGTCGACGTATTTCTCGGCCCATTCGCGGCAGAGGCGGCGCAGCGTGGGCTGGTCGATCTTGGCCATTTTGTCGGGGCCGAGGGTCTTCTCCACCATATGCTCGATGGGCTGGCCGTGGCAGTCCCAGCCGGGCACGTAGGGCGTGAAGAACCCGCGCTGCGCATGGGACTTGTTCACGAAGTCCTTGAGGATCTTGTTGAAGGCATGGCCGATATGGATGGGGCCGTTGGCGTACGGAGGGCCGTCGTGCAGGATGAAGGGCTTGCCGTCCTTGTTCTTCTCGAGAACCTGCTCGTAGATATGCTCTTCTTCCCACTTGGCCAGACGCTTCGGCTCGCTCTCGGGCAGGTTAGCCCGCATCGCGAAGTCGGTCTTCGGCAGGTTCATCGTTTCTTTGTACGTGTTCGCCACGGGTGCCGTACCTTTCCTCAAAGCATGTGCGCTTCTGTCGCCATAAACCGCTATAGTATAGTGGAACGAACGCCGTTTCCGGCGAGCCTGCCCGCACTTTTCAAAATTGCGACACAGGAGCGCGACGCTAAACGGTATACTTTTAACGATCGCATATTCACAGCGGGAAGCTCGGGTTTTTCCGACCGCTGCAGTTTCAAGGAAGGACGCGTCGTATGCCGATGAACTTCGAGATCGTCACCGATTCCAGCTGCAACCTCGTCGAGGACATGATCGACGAATTCGGTCTGCATATCCTGCCCCTCACCTTCATGGTGGACGGCGAGCAGTATCAAAGCTATCTCAAGGGGCAGCACACCGACCTCAAGCAGTTCTACACGATGATGCGCGACGGCAAGGTGATCACCACGTCGCTGCCGAACCTGGCCGACTCCGAGGCGCTCATGCGCGGGCTGCTGGAACAGGGACGCGACGTGCTGTACCTGGGCTTCTCCAGCGGGCTGTCGGGTACCTACGAGGCCGTCGAGCTCCTGGTGAAGCAGCTGGCCGCGGAGTTCCCCGAGCGGAAGCTGCGCTCCGTGGACACGCTGGCCGCCTCGGGCGGCGAAGGCCTGCTCGTGTGGCACGCCGTGCAGCGCGCCCGAGGCGGCGCCTCCATCGACGAGGTGCGCGACTGGGTAGAGCAGCACAAGTTGAACCTGGCGCACTGGTTCACCGTGGACGACCTCATGTTCCTGTTCCGCGGCGGGCGCGTGTCGAAGACCGCGGCGTGGGCGGGCACCATGCTCAACATCAAGCCGGTCATGCACGTGGACGACGAGGGGCGCCTCATCCCCCTGGAGAAGGTGCGCGGACGCAAGAAGTCGTTGCACGCCCTGGTGGACCACATGGAGAAGACGGCCATCGCCCCCATCGACCAGCAGATGGTGTTCATCACGCACGGCGACTGCCTCGAGGACGCCGAGTACGTGGCCCAAGAGGTGAAGGAGCGCTTCGGCGTGAAGGAGGTCGTCATCAACTACGTCGACCCCGTCATCGGCGCCCATTCGGGACCTGGCACCATGGCGCTGTTCTTCCTGGCCGACAAGCGATAGCCTGGCGTCCATTGTCGATTTTTCAACCTGTTGGGGGTCGGGGCAGACATGCCGTGCTCAAACAGTCCTGAGCTCGCTCGAAGCGTCCACAGGACGCTTCGGTTCGTGCGGAACTGCGCGCGGCATGCCCGCCCCGACCTCCTCAGGCCGGCTTTCTCGAAGGGTTCGCGGCTGCATATCGCTTGCGTCCGGCTTCGCTTTGAGAATGCCTACTTGTAGTCGGCCGGGTTCTTGCTGGCGGAGCCGGTGGTGTTGCCCTCGCCTCGCAGCTCGCGGCCGAAGCGGACCGCGGATTCGCCGAACTTGTCCTTGACGAGGTCGGTTGCCTCGATGAGTCCGCGCCGCTTCGCCTCGTCTTTGATGACGGGGTCCACATCGTCGTCGCTGGGAGCAGCCTCGGCGATGTCGAACAGGCTGTCCTGCACGCTTTCGCCTCCGCCGAACCCGGTCATCGCCACGCCGATGAGGCGCACGGGCATGCCGGGGCGCCACAGCTCGTCGGCCATGCGGTACAGAAGCGGCGTGTAGGAAAGCTCGTCGTCGCTGGGCGCCGGCAGCTGACGCTGCACCGAGCGCACGCTGCGGTCGTCGTAGCGCATGCGCAGGCCCAGGGTGTGGCCGCGCAGCCCCTTGCGTCGCAGGCGGCGCCCCACCTTCGCGGCGATGGTGGCGATGGCGCCCTCGACGTCTTCGCGCGTGGTGAGGTCCACCGCGAACGTCATCTCGTTCGACACCGATTTCACCGTGTCGTCCTGCTCCACGGGCGCGTCGTCGCCCCCGTTCGCCCGCACGTGCATGACGCGGCCGTTCTTGCCGAACGCGCGCAGCAGCATTCCTTCGTCCGCATCGGCCAGCTGGCCGAGGGTGCGTATGCCGCGGGAGTGCAGCTTCTCCTCGGCTGCGGCTCCGATGCCGCTCATCGTGCGCACGGGCAGGGGCGCGAGGAAATCCCGCTCGCCTCCGGGGTACACCACGGTCAGCCCGCGCGGCTTGTCCATGTCCGAGGCTATCTTCGCGACGGTCTTCGACGTGCCCACCCCGATGGAGCACGTGACGCCCAGCTCCTCGACGCGCTGCTGGATACGCTGCGCGACGCGCACGGGATGCTCTCGGTTCACCGACGTGGGAGACACGTCCATGAACGCCTCGTCGATGCTGACCTGCTGCACGTGCGGCGTTTCGGCGCGCAGTATGTCCATGATGGCGTTCGACATCTCGCGATAGCGGTCGAAGCGGCCGTGCGTCCAGATGGCGTGAGGGCACAGGCGCTTCGCCGTGGAAGAGGGCATGGCGCTTCGCACGCCGTACGGGCGCGCCTCGTAGGACGCCGTGGACACCACGCCGTGCTTGTCGGCGTCGCCGCCCACGATGACGGGCTTGCCGCGCCAGGCGGGATGGTCCAGCTGCTCGACCGAAGCGAAGAACGCGTCGAGGTCCACGAGCAAGATGGCCGCGCCCTCCCACGGCTCGAGCGGCATGGCGTAGCCGCCGCCGCTGGCGGGCCGTTCGGGATCGGTCTGTGGGGAATAGGATCGCATTGCGCGAATAAGTCTACCATGCCCTGTCCGGGCGTAATGAACTTGTGCTAGGATATTCATTCCTTGCCTCGAGCCACGAGGCAACATGCGGGGAGGGAGAGACATGACGATGACGCAGCGAGACACCGACGCGCTTCCCAGCGTACGAGCCTGCGTGACCGCGCTGCCCGAGCAGCTGCTGTCTCCTCCCTACGAGATGCGCTCGGAGATGAACTGGATCGACTTCTCGGGCACGGCGAACCCCTTGGGCACGCCCCCTTCTTTCATCCGCGCTATGGAGGCCGCGCTCGCCGCCGGCGAGCTGAACTACCCGCCCGACCGCGAGGCTCACGCCCTGCGCAGCGTGCTGGCCCGCAAGTTCGGATTGTCCGTGGAATCGTTTCTCGTGGGCTCCACCGTGGGCGACATGGTGCGCGCCGTAGCCCAGACCTACCAGCCCTGCACCGTGGGTGTGGCCGTTCCCGGCCCTGTGGAGTACGCGCTGGCCGCAGGAAATGCCGGGCATCGCGTGGTTGAGATCGCCAGCCCCGCCGGCTTCACCGTGCCCGATCCGGCCGCGGCCGAGCGCCACGGCATCGTGTTCGACGCCGCCGTGCTGGCGAACCCGGGCTACCCCACCAGCCGCCTGCTGCCGAAGCCGACGCTGCTTGCCTACCTCGACGCCTGCACCTGGGTGGTGGTTGACGAGCGGTCCATCGAGCTCACACTGGGCGGCGAGAGCATGGTATCCCTCGTGAACGAGCACCGCAACCTCGTGGTGGTGCGCTCGCTGTGCGAGCCGTTCGCCATGCCGGGCATCCCCATCAGCTACTGCATCGCGCATCCCGACACCATCGCGCAGATCACGCGCTTTTACGACAGCTCGTGCGTGCCGATGTTCGCCGAGGTGATCGGCGAGCTGGCGCTCACGGAGACCGAGCACCTCGAGCGCACGCGCGAGTTCTTGGACTCCGAGATCCCCTGGCTGCAGTGCATGCTCAACCTCATCCCCGGCATCGACATCTTCCCCGCCGAGGCGAACTACGTCATGTGCACGTTCGACGCCGGCCCCGACCTGGCGCTAGGGGTGGCGAACACCGACGAGCTGGCCCAGCGCCTGCAATTGGCCGGGTTCCTCGTGCGCAAGCTGGAAGGAACTCCCGCGCTCGAGGACAGCCGCTACTTCTGCGTTGCCGTGCGCACGCGCGAGGACAACGAGAAGCTGGTGGCGGCCCTGCGCGAGATCGTCGTGGGGTGTTAGGGCGCAGCTCGCCTTGACACACACCGCCTGCGCTCAGGATGACAGTCGGGGCCTACTTCACCTCGTAGCCCGCCTCTACGATCGCGGCGGCCAGCACGTCTTCCGGCACGTCGTGCGCAAGCTTCGCGGTGGCGGTGCCGGCATCGAGATCGACGACGGCCTCTTCCACGCCTTCCACGCTTTCCAGCGCCCTCTTCACGTGGGCGACGCAGTGCTGGCACATCATGCCTTCGACGTTCAGGGTCTTCTCCATGGTACTCTCCTTTTCGTTGGGGTTGTCGGACTCGGTGCTGTCGATGGGCGCGGACGCGGGGGCGTCCGACGGTGCCGCAGGGAGGTCGGGCTTCCAGCCGCGCAGACGCAGGGCGTTCGTTACCACGCACACCGAGCTCAGGCTCATGGCGGCCGCAGCGATCATGGGGTTGAGGTTCAGGCCCATGAACGACAGCGCGCCGGCGGCCACAGGAATGCACACGGCGTTGTACACGAGCGCCCAGAACAGGTTCTGCTTGATGTTGCGCAGCGTCGCGCGCGAAAGCTGGATGGAGGCGGGCACGTCTAAAAGGTCGTTTCGCATGAGCACGATGTCGGCGCTCTCGATGGCCACGTCGGTGCCGGCTCCGATGGCGATGCCGACGTCGGCGCGCGCGAGCGCGGGGGCGTCGTTGATGCCGTCGCCCACCATGGCCACGCGTCCTTGCTCAGCCAAGCGGCGGATCTCGCGCTCCTTGCCGTCCGGCAGCACGCCGGCGATGACCTCGTCGGCGCCCACCTCGCGCTGGATGGCGGCGGCCGTGCGCTCGTTGTCGCCGGTCAGCATCACCGTGCGGATGCCCATGCCCTTCAGCACGACCAAGGCGGCGGCGCTCGAGGGCTTCACCGTGTCGGCCACGGCGACGATGCCCAGAAGCTCGCCGTCCTGGGCGAAGAACAAGGGCGTCTTGCCCTCGTCGGCCAGCCGCCCGGCGGCCTCGGCGAACGTGCCCGTCTCGATGCCGCGGGCCTCCATCATACGCAGGTTGCCGGCGAGCGAGGGGTGGTCGTCCACGAGCGCGGCGACGCCTTCGCCGGGAATCTGCCTGAAGTCCTCCACCAGAAGCGGGTACACCTTTCGCTCGCGGGCGTAGGCGCACACGGCACGCGCGAGCGGGTGCTCGGAGCGGCCTTCGACAGACACCGCCAGCTCCAGCAGCCGCTCCTTGCCCACGCCCGGCGCGGCCAGCACGTCGGTGACGCTCGGCGCGCCCTCGGTCACCGTGCCGGTCTTGTCCAGCACCACGGTGCGCACGTCGTGGGCGGTTTCCAGCGCCTCGGCCGACTTGACGAGGATGCCGTTGGTCGCCCCGCGCCCCGTGCCCACCATGATGGCCGTGGGCGTGGCCAGGCCGAGCGCGCACGGGCACGAGATGACCAGCACGCTGATGGCGTGCGACAGCGCGACCTCCAGCGTCGCGCCACCGAGCATCCACACGGCGAACGTGACCACGGCGATGACGATTACCACGGGCACGAACACGCCCGATATCTTGTCGGCGATCTTCTCGATGGGAGCCTTCGTGGAGGTGGCCTCGTCCACGAGCCGGATGATGCCGGCCAGCGCAGTGTCGTCGCCCACGCGGTCGGCGCGCATAGTGAACCATCCGGTGCTGTTCAGGGTGGCGCCGGTCACGCGGTCGCCCGGGCGCTTGTCCACCGGCACGCTCTCGCCGGTGATCACCGACTCGTCCAGCGTGCCCGAGCCTTCCAGCAGCGTGCCGTCCACGGGCACGCCCTCGCCCGCGCGCACCGCCAGCACGTCGCCGACGCGCACGGCCTCCACGGGCACGCGCTCCTCGACGCCGTCCGCAAGGCGCACGGCCTCCTTCGGCGCGAGGTCCACGAGCTTGGCGATGGCGCCGGTGGTCTTGCCCTTCGCGCGCGCCTCGAAGTACTTGCCCAGCGTGATGAGCGTGAGGATCATGGCCGCCGACTCGAAGTACAGGTCCATGGCCGCCATATGCGAGGCGTGCAGGTCGCCCGCGCCCAGCGCGATGCCGATCTTGTAGATGGCGTATATGCCGTACGCCGAGGCCGCCGTCGAGCCCAACGCGATGAGCGAGTCCATGTTCGGCGCGCCGTGGACGAGCGTCTTGAAGCCCACGCGGAAGAATTTGAAGTTGACGAACACGACGGGCAAGAGCAGCAGGAACTGCGTGAGCGCGAACGTGAGCACGTTCTCGTCCCCCAGGAAGAACCCGGGCAGCGGCCAGCCGAACATGTGTCCCATCGACAGGTAGAACAAGGGGATCGTGAACACGGCCGACACGATGAGGCGCATGCGAACATGCTTGGCCTCGGCGGCCGCGTCGGCCACGGGGCGCGCCTGGGCCGCACGGCTCCCCGCGCCCTGCCGGCCGCCGCTCGCGCCTGCCGGGACGCGCGCGGCGGCGCCGTAGCCCGCCTTGTCGACCGCGGCCTCGACGGCGACCGTCACGGCCGACGGTTCCGCGCCGTCGTCGAAGGCGACGTCCATGCTGTTCTTCAGCAGGTTCACGGCAACGTCGGCCACGCCGGGCACGGCCCGCGTCGCCTTCTCCACGCGCGCGGAGCACGCCGCGCACGTCATGCCGGTGACATCGAACGTTTGCTTCACTTCTTACTCCTTCGCAGCCGCCCTCCCCTTCGCGCGAACGGATGTTTCACGTGAAACATCCGCGACAAACGGACGAACGGCCTTGTCTTTCAGCGCTGGTTAGCGCGATAACTTCTTCAACAGGTTCGGGACCTCGTCGATGATCGGCACGTGGCCGCGTTCGATCTGTTCGACCACGCACGTTTCCAGGTGGTTGCGCAGCACCACGGCGGAAATGCTGTGAACCGCGCTTTCCGCGGCCGCCAGCTGCGTGAGCACGTCGGCGCAGTAGCGGTTGTCGTCGATCATCGTCTTCACGCCGCCCAGCTGCCCGATCACGCGGTTCAAGCGACGATGAAGGTCGGCCTGCAGCTCTTCCGAGCGCGGCGTCTCCTTACGGTGGCAGCAGCACGTCGACGCGGGGCGCGACGAGATGGCGGCGTTTTCAGCTTGCGCGTGATTCTCGGTCATGATGATTCCTTCCTTCTATACCCCATGAGGGTATCCAAGCGCGAGTATATACCCCTTAAGGGTATTGTCAACCCCTTCGTCTGCGAGCGCTTGAACGGCGGGAGCGACGGCACGCGTTACGGCGGGCCGCGCCGCCGACGTCGCGGAGGCGGCTCGCCCGCGCTGCAGCCAATGCGAAAGGTAGCGGCGCAGCCGAGCCGGAACGCGGCCGTCACGCGAAGGACACCGCACGGTAGCCCCGCATCGTCGTGCGAACCGCTACACTGGATGCGAGCGGAAACGCGAGGAAGGAGCCGTGGATGTGCCGCCGTTTCATACCGATCGACTGCGACGAAGTCGCCCGCATCGCTGCGGAGATAGAGCGCGACCTGGCCGCGCACGCGGACGAGCTGGCTTCGCTCGACCCGATCGAGGCCTATGAGGACTTCCTCTTCTTCCCCGAATCCGCGCAGCCGGACCGCGCCGAGCAGCGAGCGAAACGCGAAGAGGCGCCTGTGCAGCTCTCGCTGTTCGACGGCGAATCGGACGAGCCGGCAGAAGCCCGCGGAACCGGCGCGATCGGCCGCGCGAACCGCCCCGAGGCGCTTCCCTCGTCGGTCGTGCCGCTCATCGTGGCCGCGGGCGACGGATGCGGCCTCGCGGTAGCCCATATGGCCTGGGGATACGAGGTTCCTTGGAAGAACGGACCCGTGTTCAACACGCGCATCGAGACGGCTCTGCGCAGCGAGGGCAGCATGTGGGCCGAGTCCTTCGCGCGTCGTCGCTGCCTGGTGCCTGCTCGGGGCTTCTACGAATCGCATGCGACCGAGACGGTGCCGAGCGAGCGCACCGGGCGCCCCGTGAAGCGCCAGTACGCCTTCGCAGCGCCCGACGGCGCGCCGCTCTTGCTGGCGGGCGTGCACGATCGCGGACGATTCTCGCTCGTCACCACCGAACCGAACGCCGCCGTGGCTCCCGTGCACAACCGCATGCCGCTCGCGCTGGAACCGGGCGAGGCCGCCCTATGGCTGCGCGGCGTCTACGAGCCGCTGCTCGACCGCGGTGCCGTGCGGCTGACCGCGCGTCCCGAGCGTTGAGCCGGCGAAAGCTTCGACGCCGCAAGGGCCACGACGCCGGAGCGGCGACGGAGCCGACATCCCTCGGCATCGCGACGCGTAGATGTTTCACGTGAAACATCCGTGCGTGTTTTCCATTCGACGAACGATGTTCGGTGGAACCCTTCGCTCGAAGCCGCCCAGTCCCGAGCATCTCCGTGCAGCCGGTTAGACGTGTAATGGAGAAAACATATCGAATTCGGAAGAAAGCCGCGAGCTTCGCGGGGATGAACGGGCGCAATCCCACGGCTTCCCTTCTGCGATCGGGCACTATGCGGAAAGGCAGCTTGCGCTGCGCCTTCGAACCCCTTGCGAACTTCCGAATCCGATGCTTTTTCGCCACCGACGTTGCTTTCGGACGCGTGCGCCGCCTCGTAGCGCGCTACTTCCCGCGCTCGGAAAGGAACAGCCCTGCTATAGTAAGCAGGACTCCGGCGACGACCGGCGGGGTGAGCGGGTCGCCCAGCACGGCGGCCGAGGCCAGCACGGTGAGCGCCGGCACGAGGTAGATGTACAGGCTCGTCTTCACCGGCCCCAGCTCCTTCACCGCCATGTTCCACGTCACGAAGCACAGCGCGCTCGCGCCCAGCCCCAAGAACACGAGGTTGCCCCACATCTCGGGCGCGGCGAGCGAGCCCCAATCGGGCGAAAAGCCCAGAAGCGGCAGCGCGGGAAGCATGAACGCGAGACCCCAGGCGAACGTGCGGCGCGTGACGAGGATGCTGTCGTAGCCGAACGTCGAGAGCTTCTTCGTCACGATGGAGTACACGGCCCACGTGCCCGCCGCCGCCAAGGCCAGCGCCACGCCGATGAGCCCCGCCTGCCCCAGCCCGCCTTCTGCGACAAGGCCGCCCGACGCGCCGCCCGCGAAGCTGACCAGGCACACGCCCGCCATGGCCACCGCGAAGCCGACGAAGAACGGCGCGCGCAGGCGCTCTTTCAGCACGACAGCCGACGCGACGCCGGTGAACAGCGGCGCCGCGGCCACCACCACGCCCACGATGGAGGCCGTGGTGAACGTGAGCGCGATGTTCTCCAGCAGGTAGTACACCGTCACGCCGGTAGCGCCCGCCAGCATGAACCACCGCTCCTCCTTGAAGCCCCGGACGTGCAGGATGCGCGGGCGCAGGAGCGCGAGCGCGACGAACCCGATGACGAAGCGGAAGAACAGGATCTCGATGGGTGCGAGGTGCACGAGCAGCACCTTCGTGGATACGAACGTGACCGCCCACACCACCACGGTGACCAACGCCAGCGCATGCCCGCGCACGGCGGGGCGGCGCTGATCCGCCGGCGCCCCCTCTATGGCCTCGCTTGTTTGAACCGCCATCTCGCTATCCTTCCCGCACCCGCGTGCGCGCCGCCGTTCGGTAGCTGCCGGGGGTGATGCCGTAGAACGATTTGTACACGCGCCCCATGTGCGCCTGATCGGCGAACCCAGACCGCGCGGCGACCTCGGCCGGATCGACGCCCGCCGCCAGCAGGTCGCGAGCACGGTTCGCGCGCACCGCCTGCAGGTAGCGATGCGGCGTGAGGCCCGTCTCCTCGGAGAACACGCGGATGAGGTGGTAGCGCGACACGCCCGCGCAGCACGCGAGGTCGTCGAGAGTGATGCGCGAGGCGAACCGTTCTTCGAGGTACGCCCGCGCCCGCGCCACGTTCGCCGCGGAGGGGGCCTCGGGCGCCGGGGGCTCGGCCGCCTCGCTCTCGCAATACCGCGCCGTCTGCGCGAGGAGGGCCCAAAGCGCTTCTTCCTCCTCGAGCGGGTCATGCGCGGAATCGGTCCGGGCGAACGCGTACAGCCGGTCCATGCACGCCGAAAGGGCCGCGTCGCGCACCACCACGGACTTGAAGCGGCAAGCGGGGCCGCCGTCGGGCAGGGACGCGGCGCCGATACCGTGCGATTCGGCGAACGCCTGCGCGAACAGGCCGACGGGCACGACCACGCTGCGGTACATGAGCGGCGCGTCGTCCAAAGGCTTGCAGCCGTGCACCTCGCCGGAGCCGAACAGCACGAAGTCCTCGGGCCCCAGATCGTGCACCTCGCCACGGCACGTCATGCGCCGCCGCCCTCCCACCATCTGGCCGATGGTCCAGAAATCGTGGAAATGGAGCGGGAACGGCTGCACGATGCCCTCGAGCGTGACGAACTCCACGCCCGGGCACGGCCCGAACGGCGCGATGCGCCGGTTCTCGGCGCCCATGTCGGGGTCGGCCAGCCGCGCGCCGCGCACGTCGGGGCGCGCGCTCCAAGATTCGATCGTCTCCATCCAAAACCTTTCGTCCAAGCAGGAGACGATACCACGAACCGCACCGAGCCGCTTGTACGAAATTGCGGGCGGAAGCCGTCGGTGGCGAAGGATCCGCGAAGTCGGCCGAACGGCCGACTTCGTCCGCGAGATGCAGAAGAAAAGCCGCTAACCCTTGATGATCTTGATCTTCTGCGACGCGGCACTTGTAGTTTTAAGAAAGGGTTCGTGGAGATACAGACGATATTTGGCCATTCCGCCGTTCACTTCATCCAGAAGCTCGTCGCCCAGCTCTTCCCTGAACATGCCCTCCAAGGCCTCCCGCACCTCGGAAGGAGCAGCCTCGCAGCCGTTTTCCCGAAGGAAAACCTCCAAG
>NZ_DBFEGU010000204.1:0-2377 GCF_048329335.1 Eggerthella sp.
GATTTCCATCTCGTCATCGCCGAGCTCGGCCAGAAGCGTGCCCGTCTGCGGATGCGTGGCGCCGCGCACGGCCACGGCCAAGGTGGCCATGTTGTCGGCGAAGCGCTGCGCGACGGCGGCAACCTCCTCGAGGCTTCTGCCCTCGGCGGCCGCTGCGCCGGCGATCTTGTACGTGGGGATGCAGCCCACCAGGCCGCGGCGGTCGTCGGCGTTCTCGCGCGGGGCGTTCGACACGTCCTCCTGCGTGACCACCTTGACTACGTTGAGGCCCTGCTTCTTGCACTGCTTCATGGTCATGTTGCCCGTCAGCATGTCGCCGGCGTGGTTGAGCACGATGTAGAGCACGCCCTTGCCCTTGTCGGCCAGCTTGATGGCGTCGACGCAGGCCTGCGGACCGGGCGCGGCGAAGATGTCGCCCACCACGTCGATGTCCACCATGCCCTCGCCCACGAAGCCCTCGATGGCCGGCTCGTGGCCGCTGCCGCCCTGCGTGACGATGGTGACGCGATCGGCCTCGGCCAGCTTCTTGTTGATCACCATGTTGTCCTCGCCCAGCTCGAGGATGTCGGGATTGGCCAGGGCCAGGCCCTCCAACAGCTCGGCGGTGAGGTTCTCGGGATCGTTGATGAACTTCTTCATCTGCATGGTGCTCCTCCTCAGTCGTTTGACAGCCGGAAAAGAAAGGCCTGCCGCACGACGCGGCAGGCCCGATTGCCTAATGATGCGCGGCTCCCGTTGCAAGCCCGCGCAAGAACAGCGAGGTCGACACGGCTCCCGCGTCGGGCGTGCCGATGGTGGCGTCGCCGTAACTGCGCGCGCGGCCGAACTTCGAGGCGAAGCCCTCTGACGCCCGCGCGCCGGCCTCGGCAGCCTCTGCCGCGGCCGCGAACACAGCTGCCGCGTCGTCGCCTTCGGCCTCGCACGCCTGCGCGGCCTCCACGGCGGGGATGAGCGCGTCCATCATGGTCTTGTCGCCCACCTGCGCGTTCGTGATGTCCTGCATCTCGGCTAGGCAGCCGGCGAACATGCGGCGCGCGGCGTCGGCAGACAGCTCGTTCTCGTCGTCGCCCAATTGCGCGCCCAAGCCGGAGATGAGCGTGCCGTACAACGGGCCGGCCGAGCCGCCCCGCACGGCCATGGCGGCCATACCCAGGTCGTCGAGAAAGTCCTTGATCGATTCCTCGTCCCATGCCTCGGCGCGCTCGTCCATGAGCTTGGCGATCTTCGTGATGGTGATGCCGTGGTCGCCGTCGCCGAACTTCGAGTCGATGTCGCTCAAGCGGTCGGCCTGCTCCAGCATGAGCCGCGCGCTCTCGCGCAGCATGGCCTTGCACGTGCCCCGATCGATCATGGATGCCCCTCTTTCGTCGGTTATCGCCCTGCAGCAAACTCTACCCGCAACGTATCGAGCGGTCAATGGGCGAAAAGCGTGCAGGTTGGCGCAGTAAGTCAGCGAGGCTGGTCGTGGCGTCAACCCGTTCCGCCGGCCGCCAGGCTGACGGAACCCTGCTACGCGTTGACGTACACGTATACGATGCGGATGGTGTCGGCGAGGTTGCCCGACGTGTTCGCCGTAGAGTAGTTGTACAGCAGCAGCGCCGACCATTCGTGCGCGGCTCCGTTCAGATCGACCGTGCCGGAGAACGAGTACGATTCCTTGACGAGCGTAGTGCCGTCGCTCGCGTATTCGGAGTATTCGGTTTTGTCGGCGGGAAGCTGCGCCGAGCCCGCAGGCACATTGACGCCCGCCTCCTGCAGCGTCTTCTCGATGATGCCCTCGTTCTTCACCGCGTCGACGAAACTGAGCGAGCCGTAGCCCAGCGACGCGGTGGCCGCGGAGTAGCCCGCCTGCACGACCGCACCGTCCTCGTTGAGACCGAGGTACACCGTCGGCGTGCCGGAGCGCGTGTCGGCCGGCTCGTCGGTAAGGGCCACCGTCACGTTCGTCTTGACGGGATTGCCCTCTTCGTTCACTTCCTTCGAGGTCGTCTCGGTGGCGCCGTGCTTGAGCGCGGCGATGGCCTCGTCCTTCGTCATGCCCAGCACGGCAGCCAGGTTAGGAACGTTCGTCTTCTTAGCGGTGGCGGTGGTGGCGTCCTTCGTTTCGTCGGTCTGCATGGAACCCACTTCCTGCGAGCTCTGCTGCTCTTGGGTCTGCTGCGTCGCGATCAGCTGGCTTTCCTCGAACCACTGCCATGCGAAGTATCCCAGCGCGCCGATCAACAGGATCAGCAGCACCACGATGGCGATGAGCACGCGGCGCATGCGCCGCGATTTGCGCTGATAGGCGGGGATCTGCTGCTTCTGCTTCTTTTCCTTCTTCTGCTTTCCGTGACGCCCCTGGGGCTCCTCGGGCTCCGCGGCTACGGTATCGTCG
>NZ_DBFEGU010000205.1:0-1057 GCF_048329335.1 Eggerthella sp.
GGGACAAGGCCGCCCAGACCATGGACTACAAGCTGGACGGCCTCGTGCGGGACGAGCGAAAGGTCTTCGACGCCATGGACGCCGAGGAGACGGGGCGGTATCTGCCCTTCAGCTTCCGGGGCGGCGAACCCAGCCCCTACCAGAAGGACAAGCGAGCCGACAAGGCAAAGCTCTCCCGCATCCAGCTCCACCTCGACGACCTCGTCACCCGGATGGGCGAGCAGCTCTACAGCGGCTGCATCGCCGCCGAGCCGCTGGTCACGGGCCGAAGCCCCTGCCGGTGGTGCGATTACGGCTTTATCTGCTGTCACGAGGACGGCGTGGGAGAGCGCGCCCTCGACGCCCCCGCAAAGCCCTTTGAGCCATCCGAAGACCCCGATAAGAAGGAGGAAAAAGACCCGTGAGCGAGACAAAATGGACCCCGGCCCAGCGTGCCGCCATCGACGACCGGGGCGGTGCGCTGCTGGTGAGCGCCGCCGCGGGCAGTGGTAAGACCGCCGTGCTGACGGAGCGGGCCGTCCGGCTCATCACCGACCCGGAGCACCCCGTGGACGCCGACCGGCTCCTCATCGTCACCTTTACCAACGCCGCCGCCGCCGAGCTTCGCGCCCGCATCGGGCAGGCACTGCTCCGCCGCAGTCAGGCCGAGCCGTCCAACACGGCCCTCCGCCGCCAGCGGATGCTTTTGCAGCGCGCCCCCATCTGTACCATTGACGCCTTCTGCCTCGACCTGCTCCGCAAGCACTTTCAGGCGCTGGACATCCCGCCCGACTTCACCCCCGCCGACCCTGGCAGCGTGGAGACGCTGCGCACTGCGGCCCTCGCCGAGACGCTGGAAGCGGCCTATCTGAACGCGGATTTCTGTGCCTTCGCCGACCTTTACGGCAAGGGCCGCACCGACAGCGCGGCGGGGGAGGCCGTCCTGCAGGTCTATGACTTCCTCCGCGCCCTGCCCGACTACGGCAGGAAGCTGGACGAGATGCTGGCCCCGTGGCAGGACGAGAACGGCTTCGTCCGCACCTGCTGGCACGACATCCTGCTGGCCGAAGCCGCCCGG
>NZ_DBFEGU010000206.1:0-1029 GCF_048329335.1 Eggerthella sp.
ACCCCGCCTCGCTGAAATCGTCGCGGCGGCCGTCATCCTCGGAGGCACCCTCTTGGCGAGCGGCCTGTTCTCGAACACGGTGGGTCATCTCGACCCGCTCGGCATCCTCTGCGCGCTGCTGTCGGCCGTCAGCTGCGCGACGTTCATGTTCCTGTCGGCGCGCGTCGGCTGCGACCTGCCGCCAATCGAGCGCGGACTCGTCGTGTGCCTGGGCGCGTGCATCCTCGGCTTCGCCGTGTGCCCCGACTACTTCTCAAGCGGCGCGCTGCAGGCCGGCATTTGGAAGTACGGGCTGATCCTGGGCGTATTCGGGCTGTTCGTGCCCGTGGTGCTGTTCGGCATCGGAACGCCGCACCTCTCGGCGGGGCTGTCCACCATCATGGCATCGTCGGAGCTGCCATGCGGAATAGCGATATCGGTGCTCGTCCTGTCCGAACCCGTGGACGCGCTTCAGACGGCCGGAATAGCCGTCATCATGCTGGGCGTGGCGGTATCGCAGCTGCCCAACCTGCTGCCGCAAGGCGCGTCCGCTCGCTTTCGAAAAAAACGCTTGCAATGACGCGCTCGCTTTGTAATAATGTTCAGGCTGCTTTTCCAGCTAGGAATCGCGCAAGCCGTCCCCATAGTCTAGAGGTCAGGACGCGGCCCTTTCAAGGCTGAGACACGGGTTCGATTCCCGTTGGGGGCACCACGAAATGCCAGGCCGGAAGCTCATCGCTTCCGGCCTTTTTCTTTGCCTGCGTCTTTCGTGTGCCAACATGTGCCGCAATCGACATGTTCGCGCTTCATCGGACCCGCCGCCGCGTGGGCGAGCCGGCGAACGTCGGACGCCGGAGAGCCTGCCGGATCAACCCGCTCCCGCGCATCGCCGTCGAGCCGCTCCCAGATGCGGCGATGCGATGGGCGCCCCGCACGCTCGCACCGAACGCCGCCCGTTTGCGGTATGATTATGACATGGACACCGACGAGAACACTGCGCGCCCGCTCGCGCCGGAAAACGAACCCGCCTCTATCGAGCTGGCGGACGCC
>NZ_DBFEGU010000207.1:0-2328 GCF_048329335.1 Eggerthella sp.
GGGTGAACGAGCGCTACTTCGAGGAGATGCTGGAATCCGTCCTTGCGCAAAGCTACGTTCGGTGGGAACTCGTCCTCGTCGATTCCGAGAGCGAATCCTCAAAGGTGCCGGGCATCGTCGAGCGCATCGCTGACGATCGCATCACGGTGGTTCCGCTGCGCGACAACCTCGGCATCGTGGGCAACACGAACGCCGGCATTCAGCATGCGCGGGGCGAGTACGTGGCGTTCCTCGATTACGACGACGTGTTGGAGCCGAACGCGCTGGAGGCGTACGTCCAGGCCATCGCCGAGCATCCCGACGCGGGCCTGCTGTACTGCGACGAGGACTCGTTCGAGGTCGGGGGAGCGTTCAGGAACCCTGTGTTCAAGACTGATTTCAACCGAGATCTGCTGTACTCACACAATTGCATCACGCATTGGCTCATGGTGCGCAAGGACGTTTTGGCCGAGACGGGCCTGTCCGACGACGAGGTGAATGGGGCGCAGGATTACGACCTCTCCTTGCGTGTGTCGGAAACCGGACGCGAGATTGTGCACGTGCCGCACATGCTGTACCACTGGCGCGTGCATGGCGAGTCGACCGCAGGGGACAACCTGGGGAGCAAGCCCTACGCTCACCAGGCGGGGAAGATCGCGCTGCGCCGGCATTTCGACCGCCGCGGGATACCCGTCTCGGTGGAGGACGGCGACGGGCCGTTCGTGTACCGGGTCCGCTACCAGCTGCCCGACCCTCAGCCGAGCGTGGAGATCCTCATCCCCAGCAAAGACCATGTTGACGTGCTGGATCGCTGCGTTCGCAGCATCCTGGAGAAGTCGGCCTACGGGAACTACCGCATCACCGTCATCGAGAATAACAGCATGGAGGACGAGACGTTCGCCTACTACCGCGAGCTCGAGGCGCGCAGCGATCGCGTCCGCGTCATCGAATGGCCGCACGGGTTCAACTATGCCAAGATCATGAACTTCGGTGCCGCTAGCACCGATGCGGATCTGCTTTTGCTGCTGAACAACGACACCGAGGTGATCGCACCCGACTTCATCGAGGAGATGGCGGGCTACCTGCAACGTCCCGAGGTGGGCATCGTCGGCGCGAAGCTGCTGTATTACGACGGTCTCGTGCAGCACGCGGGCATGCTCATCGGCCCTGACGGCACGGTTGTGCACGTAAACCAGAACGTGCCCGATGCGCAAGGCTGCTATCTTGGCCGGTCGGTGCGCCCCGGCAATTTCTCAAGCGTGACGGGCGCATGCCAGATGGTGAAGAGGACGGTGTTCGAGGAGGTGGGTGGTTACTCTGAGGAGTTCGCGGTGGGGTACAACGACGCCGACTTCTGCTGCAAAGTGAGCGCAGCGGGCTACTCGGTGACGTTTACGCCGTACGCGAAGCTGTACCACAACGAGTTCGTATCTCGTGGGCGCGAAGAGGGGGATCCCTCGAAGATGCAGCGCTGGCTGCGCGAGCGCGCTCTTATGCAAGAGAAATGGCCGCAGTTCTTCGAGCAGGGGGATCCGTTCTCGAACCCGAACCTCGATAGGGACAGCCTGTACTTCGCGCTTCCCTCGCCGGAGGACGCGCGCCGTTAACGGCCGAGGATCTTTTTCGCGGGTTTGAGGACGGCCTCGCCGACGCGGTACGTCTTCGATGCGCGCAATTCCTCGACTTCGCGCCAAGCGCGCAGTGCATCGTTCTTCTGCTCTTCCATGCGCCGATTCGTTTCCCTGAGCAGGAAGAACAGGAAATCGTCGGCGTCGTCGCACAGCAGGTGGCGCACCTGGTCGTAGGTGCGCGGGTCGAAGAACTCGGCCTTTTTCATCGTGTCGAGGCCGAGTTCGACGCATCCGCGCTGCTGCATCTCGCGACGCAGCTCCTCGAAGGCGTCGCGGGCTTTCAGGCTGCAGAGGTTGAAGAACACCGACTCGGCCGCCCAGTTCTTGAAGCCCCGCTCGACCGCGGCGAAGCGCCCGACGTTCTCAAGGTGCTGCTTGACGGCGACGAAAGATCGGTAGAAGTCGAGAGGAGCGCGCTCGTTCGTGGCGATGTTGCTGTTCGGATTGTTCACGCGGTAGTGGTACAGCACCTCGTCTACCGTGGCGACACGGTCGGCCTGGGCCAGCGCGCAGCAGACGAAGTACAGGTCGGCGCTGCGCTGGACCTCATGGAAGCGTAGGCCGCTTGCCTGTACGAACGAGGATCGGAACAGCTTGTTCCACGTCCAGTTCTGAAAGGCATAGAACAGCTTGTCGGGGTTGTCGCCGGGTGACGACACGCGGTCGGCGGGGAAGGCGTCGGCGTCCAGCGACCAGGGCATGGGCAGCGTCTCGCCGG
>NZ_DBFEGU010000208.1:0-18310 GCF_048329335.1 Eggerthella sp.
GGGGGGGGGGTATTCTATTTTCATTGCTCATCATTACCGAGCGATTACGTTTGCTGGAAGGCATACATGCATACGTACTAGCAAAAGACTGAGCAAAAGCAGACGAGAAAGGCGGGGCCGTATGAAGAAAAGAAAAGGAGCGGATCAGCTGCTAGCAGTGGCGCTTAGCGCATCCATGGTCGTTTCCATGAATGCGCCCATTGCCGCATGGGCTGATACGGGCGAGGAAAGTTCTGCCGTGGTCGGTTCGCAGGTGGCGGAAACCGAGCCGGTCGTACCTGTTGAAGAGCAGGTGACCGACTCGAGCGCAGAACCGACGGTTGAGTCGTCCGAGATCGTCGACGTTGTCAAGACGACGGAGACTCCGGTTGCATTTGCAGCTGGAGAAACGCAGAATGCAACTGCAGTGGCCACCATCGACGGCACCGCGTACGACACGCTCGCCGCCGCCATCGCCGCCGTTCCAGATTCGGGGGCCACGCCGACAACCATCACGTTGAACAGCGATGCCACCGGCGGAGTTAAAATCAACGGCGACAAGAACGTCATCCTCGATTTGAACAGCCATACGTACAACGTCGTGCAGGGAGTTGGCTCCACAGGCACCGAGACGAACGGCATGCAGCTTATCAAGGGCAGCACCGTGGTCATCAAGAACGGCACCATGACGGCCAGCGCGAACGCGGGCCTGCACTTCATGATCAAGAACTACGGTGACTTGACGCTCGAAAACGTTGTCGTGCAGGCTTCGGGCCTCGGCAATGGCGACTCGACCGTCAACAACTGCGGCAACCTGACCGTTCGGGGAGCCAATGCGAGTATCGCCGCTCCTCAAGGCGGCTATGCGGTGACTACCGGCAACTATGTCGTCGGCACGCATCCGCGCACCGTTATCGAGGCCGGCGCCATCGACAGCGTGTATACCGAGGGAAGCTTCTGGGAAGCGAGCGGTGCTGGTCAGGATCATAGCAGCTCTACGGTTTCCACCGAGATTACCGGCGGTACGATCGGATCGATCGGCATCAGCTATTGGGATGCGGCGAAAGATCTTGCATGGACGTTTGACGTGGGACCCGATGCTACGATTGGGACCGTCAACGATTTCGCAGCTAACGTGGGAACCGGTTACTACGCAAGCCTCAAAGACGCCATCGCGGCAGCTCAACCTGGTGATACGGTGACCTTGACGAACGACGTGCAGCTTTCTAGGAGCGGAGACGCCTTGCAGGTGTCGGGTGCGGACAAGAGCATCGTGCTCGATCTGAATGGGAAGTCGATCGTCGCCGATGAAACAATCGGCGCCAAAGTGACTGATGGCGCGAAACTTACGGTTAGGGACTCTGCCGAGGGTGGCAAGATCCAGCTCGTCAAATACGGCTTCGAGGTGGTTGGGGATACGAAGTACACCGACGGATCCAAGCCGGATCCGAGCAATGCGGTATCCTCTACGCTTACGCTTGAGGGCGGTACTATCGCGAACAGCGGTGGCTATGCAGCAACCGTGTATCCGTACGGCAACGGTGCGACCCTCAATGTGACCGGCGGTACCATCGAGAACACGTATGCGAACGGAGCCGTCGATGGCGGGTTCGCCGTTTCGGGCAACGGAACTCGCAACGGCTCTCTTGATTACGGCGGCATCGCCGTCAATGTCACGGGCGGCACGATCAAGAGCGCTCAGGATTGCGCCATGTACCTGCCAGGATATGGCGATGTGAGCATCACGGGCGGCACCGTCGAGGGCTGGACCGGAATCGAGATCGATTCCGGCAACCTCTCGATCGGCGGAGACGCGGTTGTGAAGTCGACGTATCAAGGCGACGGCACGCGCAAATACAAGACCAGCGGCGACGGCAACTACAATTTCGGAGCTGCGCTGGCCGTTGTGAGCAAGGGGTCGCAGGCCGCTACGGGCTATTACGGTCACATGAACATTGACATCGCCGGAGGCACGTTGGAAAGCGCAAGCTACTACGCCATCGACGAGTACAATCTTGCTCACGTGCAGGATAATGCCAAGGCAAGCACCCCGTATATCGACTCTCTTGCCATCACCGGCGGGACGTTCAAGGGGTCGGTAGGCGCCATCCTGTCTGATAACATGGCCGGATTCGTTACCGGCGGCACATATTCCAGCGATCCTGTTGCGTACATCCCTGCGGGGTACGAGACGACCCAGACGGTTGACAGCATGTGGGAGGTGGCCGCTGTCGCTGTCGCCAAGGTGGGCGATATCGAGTACGCTTCGTTGCAGGACGCCATCGATGCGACGGCGGACGGCCAGGCCATTTCCCTGATCGCGAATGCGACCGAGAACGTCACTGTACCTGCGACTGCTAACTGCACGCTTGACTTGGCTGGCTACACGCTGAACGGCGGGACGGTTGCAAGCAAGGCCGCGCTGACCAACAACGGTACTTTGGTCATCAAGGATTCGGTCGGCGGCGGTGCGGTGAAGCGCAACGACTCCCAGACGGCGGGCTACTACGTCGTGGACAACCAGGGAACGATGACGGTCGATGGCGGTTCGTTCTCGAACAATTCTGGTTTTTACGATGAAGCGAAGAATACATGGAGCGCTGCTTCGCTGGTGAGGAACGGCGGAGTCGCGGCAGATCGCGCGAACACGCTTATCGTGAACGGTGGCACCTTCGAGCAGCCCGGGTTCATCGTCGTGAAGAACGACGACTACGGCAAGCTGACCGTGAACGGCGGCACTTTCCGCACTCAGGATCAAACGTACACCCAAAAAGATGGCGTACAGGCTACGTCTGTAAATTCGGCGATCCAGAACTGGGGCCAGGCGACCGTCAGCGGCGGCGACATCCAGGGTGCGTTGTGGGTTGATACGTGGAGCAACGATCTGCCATCTAGCGAGATGACCGTGGGCGGCAACGTGCAGTTCAAGGGCAAAGTTGTCATGGGCAGCTACGCTTCCCAGCACGGCATCTCCAAGCAGGCCATTCTGAAGGTGACCGGCGGATCGTTCGACGTCGAGAGCTGGAGCGTTCCGAGCGAAGCCGCTCTGGTGTCCCTGACCGGTGGCACCTTCAGTGCCCAGATTCCGGCAGGATGCGTGGCCGACGGTTACCTGGTGGAGCCGAATACCGATAAAACCGTGTACACCGTGAAGAAGGCCTCTGAGACCGAGAACAAAGTCCAAGTTGTCGACAAAGACGGCAATGCCACGGGTGTTGCCAAGAGCGTCAGCGAAGTAGTTGAGGAAGTGCAGAAGTCGGGCGGCTCGCTGGTTCTGGCGGGCGACGTTGCCGAGACTGGCGGCATCACCATTCCCACCCCTCAAACTGGAACCGAAGCGAAGCCGGTGGCCATCGAGCTGAACGGCAACGATGTTACCACGTCGGGCACTGATGCGGCGGTTAAGGTCGGCAAAGGCGCCGAGCTGGTCATCAGCGATGCGAAGGGTTCCGGCGTGATTTCCTCGACGAGCACTCAGGCTCCTGCCGTGGAGGTTGCCGGTACGGTGACGCTCGACGGTGCCACGGTGACAAGCTCGTCCAACGACGGCATCAAGGTTGCGGCGGGTGCAACGTTGACGGTGAAGAGCGGCGTGGTTGAGGCTAAGGCAGCAACTCCGAAGCTGGAGTCCCGCTCCGCGCGTTCTGCGGCTCCCAGTCAGTACGGCATCTCTGCCGTCGGCGAGCAGGGCAAGACTACCACGCTGAACATCGAGGGCGGCAAGATCTCCGGCGAGGCGGGTGCGCTCGGCATCGGCCAGAACGTGACCTGCTCGGTAACGGGCGGCGTGTTCAACAGCAATGTTTCGCAGTATGTGAATAGCCAGAACTACAAGCAGACCGAGGCAAACGGCCTGTACTACGTTGCTCCGAATGCTGACAATGCGTACAACGTCGCGCAGTTCAAGACGAATGCAGCCGATCCGAGCACGTGGACCGCGCCGACTGCTCCTGAAGGCCAGACGTTCGCGGGCTGGTACGCCGACAGCCAGTACGGCACTCCCAGCACCGCGACCGAGGGCACTGTATACGCGAAGTTCGTGAACATCGCCGACGTGATGAAGTTCAAGGGCGGATCGCTTCGCATGGATGCTACGCCCTCGGTATCAGAAGGCTTGCGTTTTGGGTACTCGCTATTCCTTCCAGAAGAAATGCAGTTTGTGAGCTCTGGTTGGAAGTACACAATTAAAGGCACCGACTACACCAAGGTGGCTGAGCATCAAGCGCTGTATGACTCCGGCGTGATCGATACAAACTTGGTTTTCCTCAATGTTCCCAAGAACGACTATGCGGAAGATATTTCAGTCGAAATGTATGTAACGTACAAAACTTCCGATGGCACTACGGTGACATTTAAAGAACCAACTGCGCAGATTCGTTCAGTGAATAAGGTGGCGCAATTCATCCTAGATTCTCCGAACGCTTCGGCGGAAGAGAAAGAGTATGCACAAAAGATCCTCGCTTAGAGGGACGAGAGAAAGAGTAGGTTTAAGCAATGAAGTATGAAACTCCCAGCATGGAAGTAGTCGAGTTCGAGGGCAAGGACGTTGTGTGCTCCTCCATGCCTGGCGACGATACCGTGGAATTTCCTCACGCACTCTAAAGCATAGCAAGGGCGACAGGGGCGCACGGGTTGCGCCCCTGTCGTGTTGATGAAGGGCGGTTGATCGATGGAACGGAAACATATCGCAATCACCGCTGCGGTTGCCGCTGCGGCGGTCATTCTTGTTGGAGGTATTGGTTTGGCGTGCACCGGCCTGCTAAATGGCGAACCCGACAAGGCGACGCCCGAGAACTCGCTTCCCTCTACGGACAAGCCCGTCCAAGATGCGAAGCAGCAGATAAGCGCGCCTGATGAGTCCGGCGATGCAGTACAGCCTCTGCCAAGCACGGAAGGCTCTTCTGGCGCAGCGGCTTCGGGCGAGGGGCCGGAGGCGGCGGGCGATCAGCCCGCGCCCGAATCGGGCAATGAGAATTCCGGCGGAAATTCTGCCGATAACACAGTGGACTTCGGCTCGCCCGGATCCGACAATCCGTCCGATGAGCAAAAGCCTCCGGCTGAGCAGAGTCCGTCGGGCGATGGAGAGCGTTGGACGGGGTACTACTAAGATGCCGCAATTCTGCCTTCAGCTGGCCGGGCTTTCGGTGTCGGTTGCATCGCAGTACTCACAGGTGGAGCACATGTGTTCAGGCTACGAGGTGCCGAAAGGCGCCTCGAGCGATATCGACGTGCGCATTGATCCGCAGGATATCGACGCCGAGCGCGACGAGGGCGCATGGTCGGACGCCTACCTGGAGACGCTTGCGGTGTATCGGCAGATCGCCGAGGCCTTGCCTGCGTTCGATCGCATGCTGGTGCATGGGGCTCTGCTCTCGTTCCAAGGCGAGGGCTACCTGTTTGCAGCTCCCAGCGGCACGGGCAAGTCGACGCACGCGCTTTTGTGGAAGCGCTTTTTGGGCGATGCGGTCAGTATCGTCAATGGCGACAAGCCCATCGTTCGCCTAACCGGCGAGGGCGACGTCCCCGTAGCGTACGGCACGCCGTGGGCGGGCAAAGAAGGCTGGCATGAAAACGCTTCCGTGCCGCTTCGCGCCGTGTGTTTTCTGCGGCAGGCTCCAACGAACAGCATCGGGCTCCTGGACGCTTCCGGTTGCGTTGGCCGGCTTTTACGGCAAGTGTATCTGCCGTTCGACAGCCGCGCCGCCGCGCGCACGTTGGAACTGTCGGACAGGCTGGTCGGATGCGTTCCGATGTACGAATTGGCGTGCGACGTGTCGCATGACGCCGTTCGATGCAGCTTTGAGACGCTGACGGGGCGGCGCTTCTCGGATTGGGATATAAGCACATCGTGCCTGGATGCGAGCCAGGCATGCAGGGGAAGGAGCGTGACGTGAGGATTAAGGACGGGTTCGTGCTGAGGGACGTGGCCGGGCAGACGGTGGTCATCGCAACGGGCGAGGCCAGCCGCGACTTTCATGGCATGGTGAAGCTGAACGGGACGGGTCGCGTTATTTGGGAAGGGCTTTCTCGCGGCGACGATGCGGAAGATATCGCCCAGGAGCTCGTGAAAAGCTACGACGTGGATCTCGAAACCGCGCAACGCGATGTCGCGTCGTTCGTGGCCACCGCGCAGAAAGCCGGCTTTTTGGCATGACGACGCTGTCGACCATTGCGGAGGTGCTTGAGCGCGAGGGCGTCTATGTGGGGGTTACCAGCGGCGTCAGCATGTGGCCCATGATCCGCGACCGATGCGACACCGTCGTGGTGCGTCCGCCATGCGGTCGGCTTCGGCGCTTTGACGTCGCCCTGTACAAGCGCGATGATCGCTATGTGCTGCATCGCGTGGTGGAGGTGCTGGCTGATTCGTATGTGATTTGCGGCGACAACTGCATAGGCCGCGAACACGACATAACCGATGCCGACGTCCTTGGTGTTCTCACAGGGTTTTACCGAGGCGAAACCCAGGTGAACATGCAAGGGACGGGGTATCGGTGCTACGTGCGCGCGTGGTGCGGGGCGTATCCGGCGCGTCGAGCGCTCATGCGACTTCGTCGCTCGCTCGGTCGCGTCAAGGCTTTCGTTCTCGAAGCGGGTAGGTGCGTCTGATGACGTTGCGTGCAAGCGCCGGAGCGCAGGTCGACGCCTTGCGCGATCGGTTTCGGGTGCAGCGATGGATCGTGCGCGTGGGCGGGCCGGGGACATGGCTGGTGGTTGGCCTTGCGGCTCTGCGTGCGGTGGCGGCGGTCATCGCGGTGGCGTTCGCCCTTGTTATGAGGGCGTGCATCGATCAGGCTGTGGCGGGCTCGTCCCAAGGGTTCTCCGCTGCCGTGTGCGCGTTCGGCGTTCTTCTTGCCACGCAGGTGGGCGTGCTATGCACCTGCCGCGCGCTCTCCGAGGCGGCCCAGGCCACGCTTGAGAATCGGTTTCGCCAGCAAGCGCTTGCGGCGATGCTCGAAGGTGATTTCGGCTTGGCGTCGAGACGACATACCGGTGACGTGTCTGCGCGCATGACGTCCGATGCGCGCGTGGTGGCCGAGGGGGCAACCGGAGCGCTTCCCGAAGCGGCGTCCTCGATCACGCGGTTACTCGGGTCGCTTGCGGTGATGGGCATGCTGGCCCCTCTGCTTGCCGCAGTGCTGGTGGCGGTGGGCTGTCTGGTTGGCGCGGTTTCCCTTGCGTTGCGCTCGCATCAGAAAAAGCTTCATCGTTGCGTGCAGGAGGCGGAAAGCTCCGTTCGTTGCTACGTGCAGGAATGCTTGGAAAGCTTGCTGATGGTGCGTTCGTTCGGGTGCGAGCGCAAGGTGATTGGCCAGAGCCGTCGGGTTATGGACGAGCATCTGAGCTCTCGCATGCGCAAGATGGCGTTCTCGAACGCCTGCAGCACGGGTCTTTCCGCGGCAATGCAAGGCGGATACCTCCTGTGCTTCGCGTGGTGCGGTTGGGGGCTTTTGAATGGCTCGGTCAGCTACGGCACCATGATGGCCGTTGTTCAGCTGACCGGTCAGGTGCAGGCGCCCTTTGCGGGAATGGGATCCCTGTTCTCGCGCTACGCCTCCATGTTGGCTAGCGCAGAGCGTCTCATGGAACTCGATCAGGCCGTCGGACGTTTCTCCTGCGCAGGCGGAGCGTACCCGGGCGGACGCGACTCCGTGGCAGTGCCGGCTTCCTCGTTGGAATCGTTCGGTTTGGACAAGGCCTTCTTTCGCTACGATCAAGACGGCGCGCGCGAGGCTTTGTGCGACTGCTCGTTCGATGTGCACGCGGGGGAGGTAGTGGCGCTTGTGGGGGAGAGCGGCGCCGGTAAAAGCACGGCGATGCGTCTTCTGCTGGGGGCGTATCAGCCTGACGAGGGAAGCGCGTATGTGCGTGCAGAGGGGCGCCGAATTTCGGCATCCTCGGTTCGCCCAGGGTTGTTCGCGTACGTTCCGCAGGGTAATTGCCTGCTTTCGGGCACGGCGCGCGAGGTGGTTGCGTTTGCCGACGGGGATGGCGCTCCCGATGACGCGCGTGTCAGGGACGCCTTGTATGCGGCCTGCGCCGACGAGTTCGTCGACGGCTTGCCCGGCGGGCTCGATGCTCGTCTGGGAGAGCGCGGCGCCGCTCTTTCGGAAGGGCAGAGGCAACGGCTCGCCGTTGCCCGAGCTGTATACAGCGGCGCGCCCGTGTTGCTGCTCGACGAGGCCACGTCCGCGCTCGATACCGCTTGCGAGGAGCGGATGATCCGTCGTTTGCGCGAGCTTCCCGATCGCACGGTGCTCATGGCAACGCATCGGGGCAGGGCGGTGGCTCTGTGCGATCGCGTCGTGCAGGTGGGCGGTCGCGTATCTACGGAGGGCTGCCCGAATCTTGAAAGAAGGAAAAGCTTATGAGGGAAAGCGCGTTCTATTTGATTCACTTGATGTCGTGTGCATTGAACGACGTGCAGCCCTGTTCGCTGCCCGAAGGCGCCTCTTGGGATGAAGTCTACGCGTTGGCGGAGTTCAACAGCGTGGAGGGCTTGGCTTGGACGTCGGCTCGCCGGGTTCGCGATGTTCCGGCAGACATGCTGAAGGAATGGAGCGCGACTGCCGACATGACCTTGTACCGTTGCGTGAGCTACGGCATCGAGCGCGAGGCCGTGCTTGCCGCTTTGGCGGATCGCGGCCTGTCGTGGCTTCCTCTTAAGGGCGCGCTGCTGGTGGATTTGTATCCGTCGCCCCATATGCGATCCATGGCGGACAACGATATTCTGTACGGATTCGTAGAAGAAGACCCTGCCGGTGGGTTTCGGATTGCGGGGGCTACCGAAGCCGACCGCGAGCGCACTACGGCGCGCGCCGTGCGTGTGGCTGTTGAGGTTATGGAGGCGCGCGGTTACCGGACCATATCGAAAACAGCAGGCAATCATGAGTCGTTCGTTAAGAACCCTCACTTCAATTTCGAACTTCACCGCAGGTTGGTATCGCCTTCCAGTCCGCAGGCTGCGTACTACCATAACCCCTGGCAGCGTGCCGTGCCCGTCCGCTTGGATTCGAATGCCGCCGAAGGCGAGGCGTCCGATGCCGGCCGGGGCGGAAGGGGATGGGAGTATCGCTTCTCGGACGATGACTTCTACCTGCACCTGGTTTCGCATGCTTTCAAGCATTATGACGCATCGGGTTGCGGTATCAGGTTTTTGGTCGATCAGCTGGTGTTTCTACGTGCACGCGGCAAGGGTCTCGATCGATCCTATCTTGCAGACGAGCTTTCCAAGCTGGGTCTTCGAGATTTTGAGCAGTGGACGCGCAGGCTGTCGTTTCGCGCGCTGGAGGATCCGCGAGCGGCTTGCCGTTGCGCGCAAGGGCGGGACGCTGAAAGAGGCCCGGCGCAAAAGACAGCGGGTCTTTCGGATGCCGACCAGGCGCGTCTTCTGCGCCTGATGAACGGCGGCACGTACGGTACGTGGCAGACCGTGATGGAGCGACGCCTGGAGGCCATTCGCGCAGACTCTCCCAACGATGACGCTGATGTCAAGAAGCGCTACGTTGCAAGCCGCGTGTTCGTCAGCGAGGAGCAGATGCAAGAAGCCTTTCCGTTCTTCTGGCGTCATGCATGGATGCGTCCCCTGCTCCCGCTTTACCGGATGGGGCGGGGCCTGGTACGCAACCCTAAAAAGATAGCGTGCGAGATAAAGGCGCTGCGTCGCTTGCGCTGATCAGCTGGCCTCGCCGTCCGTTCAAAGCAGGCGAAACCGTCGAAGCCGAAAAGCCCGGACGTTCCCGATGGACGAGCATGGCCGCTCAGCAGTCGAGCGTCCGGCTTTGCTTGCGTATCTTGTGTTCAGGTTGTGTGCAAGGGGGTTCGCGAATGATCGCCAAAAATCGATTCTTGAATACAAAGCGTTTTCTGCGTATAATTCTCGGTTGCGTCTGGACTTAGATGGATACACCCGGACGCGTGGCAACCGGAGTCGCACGTGCCCAGCCTCCCTGCGGCACATCGGCGGCAATCGGAGCCACGAAGAGACGAAGGATTCTCGGTGTACGGAGAGGCGTGCGAGCGAGAATCCGCAGAAAGGAAAGCAATGGGAGTCAAACAGTACAAGCCGACCAGCCCCGGCCGACGCTTCCAAACGGTCTCGGACTTCGCCGAGATCACGACGTCGACGCCGGAGAAGTCGCTGCTTGCGCCGCTGTCCAACAAGGCAGGACGCAACAACAACGGCCGCATCACCACCCGCCATCAGGGCGGCGGTAACAAGCGCCGTTACCGCATCATCGACTTCAAGCGCAACAAGGACGGCGTCCCCGCGAAGGTCGCGACCATCGAGTACGACCCGAACCGCAGCGCCCGCATCGCCCTGTTGCACTACGTCGACGGCGAGAAGCGCTACATCCTTCATCCGAAGGGCCTCCGCGTGGGCGATACCGTCATGAGCGGTGTCGAGGCCGACATCAAGCCGGGCAACGCCCTGCCGTTGGCCAACATCCCCGTCGGTACGCTCATCCACGCCGTGGAGCTGCAGCCGGGCAAGGGCGCCGCTATCGCCCGTTCCGCCGGCACCAGCATCCAGCTCATGGGCAAGGAGGGCGACTACGCCATCCTGCGCATGCCTTCCTCCGAAATGCGCCGCGTGCTCATCACGTGCCGCGCGACGGTGGGCGAGGTCGGTAACGCCGAGCACTCCAACATCAAGATCGGCAAGGCCGGTCGCAACCGTTGGAAGGGCATCCGTCCCAGCGTTCGCGGTACCGTCATGAACCCGGTCGACCACCCGCACGGCGGCGGCGAGGGCAAGAACAAGTCCGCTGGTCGTCACCCGGTCACCCCGTGGGGCGTTCCCACGAAGGGCCATCGCACCCGCAATCCCAAGAAGGCTTCGAGCCGCTTGATCATCCGCCGTCGCAAGAAGTAGCGCAAAGCGTTAAGGAGTAATAGTGAGTAGAAGTTTGAAGAAGGGTCCTTTCGTTGAACCGCGCCTTCTTGATCGTATCGAGAAGATGAATGCGGCGGGCGAGAAGAACGTCGTGAAGACCTGGTCGCGCTCGAGCACCATCTTCCCGGAAATGGTGGGTCACACCATCGCCGTGCACGATGGCCGCAAGCACGTGCCGGTATACGTTACGGAATCCATGGTCGGCCACAAGCTGGGCGAATTCGCCCCGACCCGCACCTTTAAGGGTCATTCCGCCGACAAGGGCAAGAAGAGATAAGAAGGGGTGAAAACAATGGAAGCTAAAGCAATTGCACGCTATGTCCGCGTTTCGCCCCGTAAGGCGCGTATCGTCATCGATCTGATTCGTGGCAAGTCCGTGCCCGCCGCTCGCGAGATCCTGCAGTTCTCCGACCGCGCCATCGCCGAGGTTGTCGCCAAGACGCTGAACTCCGCTGTGGCCAACGCCGAGAACCAGCACCACGTGCGCCCGGAAACGCTCATCGTGAAGGCCGCCTTCGCCGACGAAGGCCCCACGCTCAAGCGCATCCGTCCGCGCGCCAAGGGCTCCGCTTCGCGCATCCGCAAGCGCACGAGCCACATCACCATCATCGTTGCACCGCGAGAGGAGGCATAAGCCGCATGGGTCAGAAAGTAAGCCCCACCGGGTTCCGTCTCGGCATTACCGAGGAATGGCGTAGCCGCTGGTACGCCGACAAGGATTACGCCAAGAACCTGGCAAACGACTTGGCCATCAGGAAGTTTTTGGACAAGCAGCTCGCCCGTGCCGCCGTCTCCAAGATCGAGATCGAGCGCGCCGGCGACAAGATCAAGATCATCGTGACCACCGCCCGTCCGGGCGTCGTCATCGGCAAGAAGGGCGCTGAGATCGACTCGCTGCGCAAGAAGCTCGAGAAGGTCGCCAACGGTCCGGTGTCCATCGAGGTCGTCGAGGTCAAGCGCCCCGAGCTCGATGCTGCGCTCATCGCGCAGTCCGTTGCCGAGCAGCTCGAGGGACGCGTTGCGTTCCGCCGTGCGATGCGCAAGGCCGTCCAGTCCGCCCGCAAGAGCGGCGCCAAGGGCATCCGCATCCAGTGCTCCGGCCGTCTCGGCGGTGCCGAGATGAGCCGTCGCGAGTGGTATCGCGAAGGTCGCGTGCCGCTGCACACGCTGCGTGCCAAGATCGACTACGGTTTCGCCACGGCTGCTACGACGATGGGCTCCATCGGCGTGCAGGTGTGGGTGTACCACGGCGAAGTGCTCCCCGGCCAGAAGGCTCCCCAGCCGGCGCTCGAGGGCAGCTCTCGCCCCAGCCGTCCCCGTCGCAACGATCGTAACGATAGGAGGGCAAAGTAATGCTCGTACCTAAGCGCGTGAAGCACCGCAAGGTGCAGCGTGGTTCCATGAAGGGCAAGGCCAAAGGCGGCACCCGGTTGAACCACGGCGAATACGGCATCCAGGCGCTCGAAGCCGCTTGGATCACCAACCGCCAGATCGAGGCAGCCCGTATCGCCATGACCCGCTACATGAAGCGTGGCGGCAAGGTGTGGATCACGATCTTCCCGGACAAGCCCATCACGAAGAAGCCTGCCGAAACTCGCATGGGTTCCGGTAAGGGCAACCCCGAGGCATGGGTCGCGGTCGTCAAGCCCGGCCGCATCATGTTCGAGATCGGTGGCGTCGACGAGGCCGTCGCCAAGGAAGCGCTCCGCCTCGCCATCAACAAGTTGCCCATCAAGTGCAAGATTGTTTCTCGTGAAACGGAAGGGCAGGAATAAATGAAAGCAGCAGAGATCCGTGAGCTGTCTGCCGACGATTTGCAGGCGAAACTCAAGGAAGCGCGCGCGGAGCTTTTCAACCTGCGCTTCCAGATGGCTACGAGCCAGCTTGACAACACCGCCCGCGTGAAGCAGGTCAAAAAGGACATCGCGCGTATTCAGACCGAGATGCGCGCCCGCGAGCTGAGCGCATAGCCCGTCGGCTAGGAAGGTTGGATACACATGAGCGAAGAACGTAACTCCCGCAAGGTCCGTCAGGGCGTCGTGGTAAGCGCCGTCAACGACAAGACCTGCGTCGTGCAAGTCAAGGAGCGCAAGCCGCACCCCGTGTACGGCAAGATGATGACGACGACGAAGAAGTTCCATGCCCATGACGAGAACAACGAAGCCGGCCTCGGCGACACCGTTCAGATCATGGAAACGCGTCCGCTGTCGAAGATGAAGCGCTGGCGCCTCGTGAAGATCGTCGAGAAGGCCCAGTAGTCTTGCGCGCTCGTCGCGAAAGACTATCGAGATGAAAGTTAGGTTGAAGCAATGATTCAGATGCAAACCATGCTCGCAGTGGCCGATAACTCCGGCGCTCGCAAGGTGCAGTGCATCAAGGTCCTGGGCGGCTCCAAGCGCCGTTACGCGGGACTGGGCGATGTCATCATCTGCAGCGTTAAAGAAGCCGCGCCGAACACCAACGTGAAGAAGGGCGACGTCGTCCGCTGCGTGGTCGTTCGCGTGAAGAAGGAAGTTCGTCGTGCCGACGGCAGCTACATCAAGTTCGACCAGAACGCAGCCGTTCTGATCGACACGAACGGCGCCCCGCGCGGCACGCGCATCTTCGGGCCCGTCGCCCGCGAGCTGCGCGACAAGAAGTACATGAAGATCGTGTCCCTGGCACCTGAAACGCTCTAAGGAGGTGTGCGCAAATGAACAGCATGAACATCAAAAAGGGCGATAAGGTGAAGGTCCTGGCCGGCAAGGACAAGGGCAAAGAGGGCACGATCCTGCGCTCGCTGCCGCAGAAGCAGCGCGTCGTCGTGGAGAAGGTCAACATCGTCAAGAAGGCTCTTCGCCCCACGCAGCAGAACCCGCAGGGCGGTATCTCTTCGGTGGAGGCTCCCATCCACGTGTCGAACGTGATGCTGGTGTGCCCGAGCTGCAAGCAGCCCACGCGCGTCAGCAACAAGCGCGACGAGAACGGCAAGAAGGTCCGCGTCTGCAAGAAGTGCGGCAAGGACATCGACTAGCACATGAAGGCGGCGCGGCGCTTCGGCGGCGCGCCCCTTTGAGCAATGACCCCCTCCGGCCAGGCCGGTTGGGGACGCAGGGTCGGAAATCCTGCGTTTAATTCATCGAAAGGATACAGGAAAACATGACTGCTCCTCGCTTGAAGGAAAAGTACACCAACGAGATCGTGGCCAAGCTCGAGAAGGATCTCGCCCTCGACAACGTGAACAAGGTTCCGCGCCTTGAGAAGATCGTCGTGAACATGGGCGTGGGCGCCGCCGCTGCCGACCACAAGCTGCTGGACGCCGCCATGGGCGACCTGCGCATCATCACGGGCCAGCAGCCCTGCGTGACGCGCGCCAAGAAGTCCATCGCCGGTTTCCACGTGCGCGAAGGCCAGCCCATCGGCTGCAAGGTCACGCTGCGCGGCGACCGCATGTGGGAGTTCCTCGACCGTCTGCTGGCCACGGCGCTTCCCCGCGTGCGCGACTTCCGCGGCATCTCGCCGACCAGCTTCGACGGCCGCGGCAACTACACCATGGGCGTCACCGAGCAGCTTATCTTCTCGGAGATCGATTACGACAAGATCGATCGCACGCGCGGCATGGACATCACGTTCGTGACGACGGCTCCGGACGACGACAGCGCCTTCGCGCTGCTCGACGCGCTGGGCTTCCCGTTCAAGGACAAGGAATAACCCGCGTTGTCCCACCCAAGGCTGCCCCAAGGCAACCTGCGCTGAAACGTGCACTCGAGCCCGTCCGGACGATCGGACGGGCTGGATATAAGAAAGAAGGATTTGCATGGCTAAGAAATCGATGGTCGCCAAGGCCAAGCGCGAGCCGAAGTTCTCGACGCGTCAGCACAACCGCTGCACGCGCTGCGGACGTCCCCGCGCCTACTACCGCAAGTTCGGCCTGTGCCGCGTCTGCTTGCGCGAGTTGGCCAACAAAGGCGAACTGCCCGGCGTGACCAAAGCTTCGTGGTAAGCCACACGACGATTACGCTCGGGTGTGCCACGGTTCAGGCGGAGGCGTTACGGGCGCCGACGAACCGAATCGACAGGCTCATCACGGACCAAAGGAGAAAATCACTATGACCATGACCGACCCCATTGCAGATATGCTTACGCGCGTGCGTAACGCTAACTCTGCCGGCAAGCCGACGGTGTCCATGCCGTCCAGCAAGAAACTTGTCGAGATAGCCCGCATCATGCAGGAAGAGGGCTATGTTCAGGGCTACGACGTCATCGAGGGCGAGCCGCGCGCTACGCTCGAGATCACGTTGAAGTACGGTGACAAGAAGGCCAAGACGATCCGCGGCATCAAGCGCATCTCGAAGCCCGGCCTGCGCATCTACGCGGGCAAGGACGAGCTGCCCCGCGTGCTCGGTGGCCTCGGCACGGCTATCGTTTCGACGAGCAACGGCGTTATGACCGATCGCGATGCCCGTAAAAAGGGCGTTGGCGGCGAAGTCATCGCCTACATCTGGTAGGAAAGGGAGGGATAGATATGTCTCGTATTGGCAAGCTGCCCGTGACCGTTCCTGCCGGAGTCGATGTGACCATCGACGGCACGACGGTGACGGCGAAAGGGGCGAAGGGCGAACTGACCCGCACCTTCCCCGAGATCATGACCATCAAGCGGGAGGGCGACGACATCATCGTCGAGCGTCCGAACGACTCCCGCGAAGCGAAGGCCTACCACGGCCTCGTGCGCACGCTCATCGCCAACATGGTGGAGGGCGTGTCTGCCGGCTTCTCCAAGAAGCTGCAGCTCGTGGGCGTCGGCTACCGTGCCGCGCTCAAGGGCAAGGATCTTGAGATGCAGCTCGGCTTCTCCCATCCCGTGCTGGTGGAGGCTCCCGAGAACATCACGTTCGAGGTGCCCAGCCAGACCGAGATCATCGTGAGCGGTCCTTCCAAGGAGCAGGTCGGCCAGGTTGCCGCGAACATCCGCAAGTGGCGCAAGCCGGAGCCCTACAAGGGCAAGGGCATTCGCTATGAGGGCGAGCATGTCCGCCGCAAGGTCGGCAAGGCCGGCAAGGACTAGGCGCGAGCCGCGAACGACTGAGATCGAAGGGATTATCATGAACAAGCTTCAGAAAAAGCAGGCTGCGCTGGCTCGTCGCCATCGTCGCGTTCGCGGAAAGATCGCCGGTACGGCGGCTCGTCCCCGCGTGTGCGTCACGCGCAGCAACTCCAACATGTACGTGCAGGTGATCGACGACGTCGCCGGCAAGACGATCTGCGGCGTTTCCACGCTCGGCCCCGATTTCAAGGCCACGGGCAAGAGCGGCGCGACCGTCGAGGGCGCTGCCGCCCTGGGCGCGATCGTGGGCAAGAAGGCGCAGGAATCCGGTGTCACGGAAGTCGTGTTCGACCGTGGCGGCAACCTGTATCACGGGCGCATCAAGGCTTTGGCCGATGCCGCTCGCGAAGCAGGCTTGAAATTCTAGAAGGGGTTAAGGTCTATGGCTCGTAACAAACAAGACAACGCCGCGGTCCCCGAGCTTCAGGAGCGCGTCGTCTACATCAACCGCGTGTCGAAGGTTGTCAAGGGCGGCCGCCGCTTCGCGCTCACCGCGCTCGTGGTGGTCGGCGACGGCAACGGTCGCGTCGGCGTGGGCATGGGCAAGTCCCAGGAAGTGCCGATCGCCATCAAGAAGGGCGTCGAGGACGCGAAGAAGAACATGTTCAGCGTGCCGCTGACGGCCGAGAAGACGCTGCCGCACGAGATCATCGGCGAGTACGGCGCCGGTCGCGTGCTCATCAAGCCGGCTACGCCCGGTACCGGCGTTATCGCCGGCGGCGCGGCTCGTGCGGTCATGGAGCTGGCGGGCGTCACCGACTGCTTCGCCAAGTCGCTCGGCACCGACAACGTGATGAACGTGGTCAAGGCCACCGCCGAGGGCCTCAAGAACATGGAGAGCCCCGAGCAGGTTTCCGAGCGTCGCGGCATGTCCGTCTCCAAGATCTACGGCTGGAAGGAGAAGAACTAATGGCTGACGCAAAGAAGACCCTGCGCATCACCCAGGTGAAAAGCTCCATCGGCTACAAGGAAGACCAGGGCAAGACCCTGCGCGCGCTTGGCCTCGGCAAGATCAACCGCTCCGTGGAGCAGGTGGACAACGAGTCCGTCCGCGGCATGATCTTCAAGGTGAAGCACTTGGTCAAGGTCGAAGAGATCTAATCTTCGTGGTGCTTGGCAGGTAGGATATAATGATTCGTCGGCGTGCCGCAACGGCACGCCGATGGTCGATTTACGGAAGTTTGCTGGCGGCGAGCTGCCAGCGCCGGGAAGGGTCCCGGACAGCGAAAGAAGGAGAAACTAACATGGAACTCAAGGATCTCAAGCCGGCTGAAGGTTCGCGCAAGCCCCGCAAGCGCGTGGGTCGCGGTCCCGCGTCGGGCACGGGCAAGACGTCCGGTCGCGGTATGAACGGCCAGAAGTCGCGTGCTGGCGGCGGCAAGGGTGCAGGCTTCGAGGGCGGTCAGACGCCGCTCGCTCGTCGTCTGCCGAAGCTCCCGGGCTTCAAGAACATCAACCACGTGGAGTACCTGCCCGTCAACGTGAAGCGTCTCGAGGAGACCTTCGAGGCCGGCGACGTGGTGAACGGCGAAAGCCTCAAGGCCAAGGGCATCATCAAGCATGCCGACGCGCTCGTGAAGGTGCTGGGCGACGGCGAGATCACCAAGGCTCTCACCGTGCAGGTGGATAAGGTGTCTGCTTCCGCCAAGGCGAAGATCGAAGCAGCCGGAGGAAAGGTCGAAGAGCCTTGCTAAGCTCGATCATCGATGCATTCAAGGTACCGGAGCTGCGCAAGAAGATCTTGTTCACTCTGGCTATCCTCGCGCTGTATCGTTTCGGCGCGTACGTGCCGGTGCCCGGCATCCCGTTCAACGAGTTCGCGAACTCGTTCCAGGACTCGGGCGTGTCCATGACCATGCTCGACCTGTTCACGGGCGGTGCGTTGTCGAACTTCTCGGTGTTCTCGCTGGGCATCATGCCCTACATCACGGCATCGATCATCATGCAGCTGATGCAGGGCGTCATTCCCGCCATCGGGCGCTGGGCTAAGGAAGGCGAGACGGGTCGTCGCAAGATCACGCAGATCACGCGTTACCTGACGTTGGGTCTGGGTCTGATCAACGCCATCGGCTACCTGCTGCTGTTCAAGTCGCCGCAGTACGGCGTGGTGTTCTCCACGGAGGTGCCGGAGATCCTCACCGACATCCTCGTCGTGTTCACGCTCGTGGCGGGCACTGCGTTCATCATGTGGATGGGCGAGCTTATCACGCAGCGCGGCATCGGCAACGGCATGTCGCTCATCATCTTCGTGAGCATCGTGTCGCGCGTGCCGAGCGCCATTTTCTCGTCGATGAACCTCACGGCCGATACCACTATGGGCGTCGCGATTACGGTGGTCACCCTGCTTGTGGTGC
>NZ_DBFEGU010000209.1:0-8179 GCF_048329335.1 Eggerthella sp.
CCCATGACGAACGTGCGCCTATCCATACGCGCCTCCTCCATCGCAGCTCCCTTCGTCAACGTTTCTCTGATGTCGTGCCGATCCTGCCGATCGAAAACGCTTCGTAAAGCGGCCTGAAAGGGAACCATCCCCTTTCAGGCCGTCGCCTCCCTACAAAACGCTCGCGGCATAGAACGCGTAGCGGGCTACAGCAACGCCGGCGAAGGCGCAGACGAAGGCGAGCACGGGGGCAACCGCGCCGGGCAGCCTGCCCTTCCAAGCCAGCAGGCCGAAGGCCGCGCCCGCCGCCGCCAGCACGACGGCGGCCGCGAACGGCAGCGCGTCGTGGCCGAGCCCCGCGAAGTGCGCGGCTGTCAGCGCGATCGACGCCACGACCAGCGCGCCGAGCGCGGCGAAGGCCGCGGCGAACGCGTCCGAGCGGTACGCGCCCTCGCGCATCAGAGCCCACAGCGCGGAGCCCATGGCAAGATCGCCCAGCACGAACAGCGGCAGCGTCTGCCACGCAGCCCAGGCGGGGTTGCCGTAGCTCGTGAAGTACACCCATCCCATGATACACATGAGGGCGCCCGCTGCCACGGCGGCCACGACGCGCACAGCGCGCGGGCTGGCGCCTCGGCGCAGCAGCAAAACGAAATCGACCAGCATCAGCGCCCCGAATGCGATGGACCAGTACGCCTCCTCGGCGATCATCGACGAAGGGTTGCTCATCGCCAGCAGGAAGCGCTCGGGGCGCCCGAGGTGCCCGAGCACGCCCAGCAGCCCGACGCCCAAGAGCGCGAGGCATACGAGCGGGAACAGCCACGGCCGCTTCGGCTTGCGATCAACATCCGGAAATATCGCCGCCGCCACGTACGCACCGGCCGCCAGCCCGCCCAGCGTCGTGAACAAGAACAAGGGAAACTCAGAGATCATCGTCATCATCCGTCCTCACTTGGATCCAGGCGCGGCGAACGACCCGCCGCGCCGACTCTTCCTGCCAGGGCTTCAGCCCTCGCATGCCGCCAGCTCGTAGTCCTCGATGCCGAAGGGACGCGTCTGCTCGAGCGCCGCCAGAGCCTCCTCGACGGCGGCGAACGCCTGCGCCTCGGGCGATCCGGCGACCGCTCCCAGCGCTTCGAACTTTTCGCCCGACGCCGAAACCTCCTCGGTCCACAGCGCCGACTCGGCCAAGAACGTCGCATCAAGGGCGACGAACGCGGCCAGCGCCTCGGCCGCTTGCGGGTAGAGCACCGCCGTCGCAGAGCGGCGCAGGCCCTTCGCGTACTCTCCCAGCCACGCTGTCATATGCTCGACGACGAAGGACTGCTGCGCGCGCAGCCCGGCCGCCAGCTCGCGCACGTCGCCCGCGATCAGCTGCGCGAGCGAGAACCGCGCCTCGCGCGCCATGAACGCGCATTCGAGCGCCACGTGGTCGTCGGGCACGCGCTGCAACTTCCGAGGCTGCACGCCGCGCGCCCGATACGCGGCGCGCACGGCCAGGGTGCCCTCCTGGAACACGGTCGGCTCGCCCGAGCGGTGCGGCGCCTCCCACGGTAGCGCCGGCAGCGCACCGGGGCCTACCAGCACGCGCACGTGCTCGTCGCGCGCCGCCTCCAGCAGGGTGGCGCGCCCCTCCGCAGCGGCCAAATCGGACAGGAAGCGCCCGAAGCCGCGCATGGTCTCGTCGTCCTCCGCGTACTCGTCCACCGCGTCGGCCGTCGCCCCGCCCAGCAGGGCCTCGAGCACCGCCGCGTCCGGAGCCGCGCCGAACAGCTTGTGGAACAGCGCGTACAAGCGCGCGCGGGCGAGCAGCAGGGCCTCGAGCGCGACGGACTCGCCCGTCGGGTCGGTCGGCGCGCTCACAGCACGACCTCGTTGAAGTCGCTGCGCTGCGCCTCGGGCGACGCGTGCAGCAGCAGGTTCGGCCGCGTGGTCGCCGCCGACGGCAGCACCGGCAGCTCGCTCACGGCGTCGCCGTGCTTCGCTCGCAGCTCGTCCACGTCGCCGAACTCGATGGCGCGCATGGGGCACGCGTCTGCACACACCGGGTTGCGGCCGTCCTCGCGCAGCGCCTTGCAGGCGTCGCATTTCACGATCATGTTCTCGTCCTCGTCGAACTGCGGCGCGCCGTAGGGGCACGTGATCATGCAGTTGCGGCATACGACGCAGCGGTCGTCGATATGCTGAACCGTGCCGTCGTCGGACTTGAACATGGCGCCGGTGGGACACCCCGCAACGCAGGCCGGATCGTCGCAGTGGTTGCACGACACCGTCAGATGGAACATGCCCACCTCCGGGTACGTCCCGCATTCGAAGCTTCCCACGCGCCGGGTGCGAGGGCCCGCCGCTTGCAGGTTGTGGCGGTCCTTGCACGCCACCTGGCAGGTTCGGCAGCCGATGCAGCGCTGCACGTCAACGTAGAATCCCAAGCTCATGGTTTAAGCCTCCTTGCCTTCGTACATGCCTTCGGCGACGTAGGCGGGCGTTCCTTCGGCGTCGATGCCGGCAGCCAGGAACGGGCCGCGGTCGCAGTCTTCCACCAGCGCCTCGCCGTCGTACTTCTCGATCTCGATGAGCAGGCTGTTGTACCCGTCCACCTGGGGGAAGTAGTTCGACTGCTGCCCGTCGGACAGCATCTGCTCCGACCCGCCGCGGTCGACGATGCTGTCGGGGTCGCTCTCGTCGAACAGCGAGCGCACGCCGTGCGGGATGCCGACGGTGCCCGGCATCATCCCCTGCAGCGGCTGGGCGATGCGCAGCATGCGGCCGAAGTCGTTGTAGCACACCACTGTGTCGCCCGCCTTTATGCCGCGCTCCTCGGCGTCCTGCGCGTTCATGAACACCGGGTTCCTGAACGCCTCCTGCGTCCACGTCATGTTGTCGTAGCAGGTGTGCGCGCGGCGCATGTAGTGCGGCGTGTACGCTTGCAGCGGGTAGGCGCCCTTCACCTTGGCGTCCCAGTCGGCGAACGTGTCCTGGTAGCCGCGGTTGGGCACGAAGTAGTTCGCGTAAGGCTTGATGGGCTCGGAGTTGAGCCCCGTGCGGTTCACGTTGTCGGCTTTGAACTGGCAGTATATCTCCAGCTTGCCCGAACGCGACGGGCGCGGCCACGCGGTGTCTGCCACGACCACCTCGCCGTTCTCGCCGATGCCCAGCTTGTCGTCGCGGTAGCCGACGTAGTTGCGCCTGTCGTCGGGAGAGCGGCGCGCCACGTACGAGCCGTCAGCCATGAACTGGTCGAACGATATCTTGCCGTGCTGCTCCGGATAGTTCGCGTGGTGCTTCCGGTTGTCATCGGCCGTCCAGGTGATCACCGGCTCCCAGCGGGAGAGGTCTTCGGAAAGCTCGCGCATCCCCAGGAAGTAGCCCAGCCACTGGTCGTAGTTGCTCTTGGGGTAGGCGTCGTCCGCGTCGAAGCCCATGCGCTCGATGATGTCGCGGCAAATGCGTTTCTCCTCGCGCGCCTCGTACATCGGCTTCACCAGCGGGCGCCAGGCAACAAGCGCGTCCTTGCGCTGCTTCTGCCCGTTGCCGTCGCCGAAGGGGCTCGGCCAGCAGAGCTCGCCCCACTCCTCGTCGTCGTTGCCTTCCCAGTGGGTGGCCACCGGCAGGATGATGTCGGCGAAGGAGGCGGTCAGCGAGTACTTGATCTCCAGCGAGATGCAGGTGTCGGCGGCGCGCATCACCTTGATGGCGGTGGGCAGGTTGCCGCGCGTCTGCATAAAGTTCGAGTTGGTAGCGAACATGAGGCGCGGGTTGACCGGCATCTCGCGCGCCGCGTGATAGGTGGGCGTGTTCGCGCGCAGCTTGGCGGGGTCGTCGCCCGATCCTAGGTCGTAAGGGCCCTCGGACGAGGACAGGTACTTCCCCTCTGCCAACGAGCTCCACCACGAGTTGCCTTCGATACAGCGGTTGGGGCCGGTCGCTCCCGGCGAGCCCACCAGGTTGTCGATGTAGGCGTACTCGCCGCCCGCATGCTGGATGAGGCGGTAGCCCGAATCGCCGGCGTCCCACGTGTAGATGGCGGCCGAGCCGTGACCCGACTTGCCGTAATGGCCGCCCAGCGCCGACACGGTCATGAACGCCTGCGGCAGATTCTCGGCGCCCAGGTAGCGGGAGGCCGCGTAGCTATGGAAGAAGATCACCTTGTTGTCCTTGGCGGCCAGTTCGGCGTACCACGTGATGTCCTCCACCGGCGTGCCGCAGATCTCGCTCGCCCATTCCGGGGTTTTCGGCGTGCCGTCGTAGGCGCCCAGGATGTAGTCGCGGTAGTTCTCGTCAGTCGCCGCGTCCTCCGGCATGGTCTCGGGCGTGAAGCCCACCGTGCGCTCGTTCACGAAGTCCCAGTCGATGACGTCGCCGCGCTCCTCGTCCAGGCGGATCATCTCGTAGATCACGGCCAGCAAAAACGCCGTATCGGTGCCCGGCCGCACGCGGATCCAGCGCGCGCCCAGCTGCGCGGCGGTCACGTTGTAGCTGGGGCCCACGTACACGAACCCGGTGCCGGATTCCTTGGCGTTGTTCAGCCAGTACATGCTGGAGTGCTGCGCCCAGGCGGGGTTGCAGCCGTACAGCACGATGGTGTCGGCGTTCGGCAGGTCGTACTTGTCGGGGCCCATCATGATATCGGGGTGATCGCCCCAGGAGTACAGGCCCAGCGCCTCGGTCTGGAAGGCCCAGCAGCCGAACGACTCGGTCTCGGTGTTGTACACCGCGCCGCCGATGACGGGGAACATGGCCGAGCCGGGCGCCCAGCGCCAGCCGTTGCAGATGACGGCGTCCTGGCCGTACTCGGCGTAGACGCGCTTGAGTTCGCCTACCACCAAATCGAGCGCCTCGTCCCAGCCGATGCGCTCCCACTCGTCCTTGCCGCGCAGCTCGCCGTGGGCGTTTTCGCCGCCGCCCGGCTGCCAGCTCTTGCGCTTCATGGGGTACTTGATGCGGTCGGCGTTGTACACCTGCTGGCGCAGGGACCGCCCGCGCAGGCAGCCGCGCTGCTGCGGGCAGTCGAAGCTGTCCTCGCGGGCGTCGTCGGTCTTCTGGCGGACGACCACGCCGTCCACCACGTAGCCCATGTTCAGGCACATCTGGTTGCAGTTCTGGTGGCAGTGAATGGGCATCCACTCGCCCGCATCAGCTAGGATACTGGTATCGGACGCCACGACGTGCGCGACGTCCGATCCGGCATCCTGCGCGGTGCCCGTCGAGCAGCCGGACAGCCCGAACGCCGCCGTCGCCGCTGCGGCCGCCGCCGTCCCCTTCAGGAAATCACGTCGCTTCAGGCTTTTGTCGAGCAGGGACATATGCTCCCCTTTCTCCTTGAGTTGCACGGTTTCTCTCTGCTGCCGATACTAAAACCGGCGAGGCGCTATGAAAAATGCCTATAATGGATTGTTCTTCATACCGGTTTTGTATAGCTTTGTTGAACGAGCGACAGGAGGGCGTCGTGGAACTGAGGACCTTGGAGTACTTCCTGGCCGTCGCGCGCGAGGGCAACATCTCGAACGCGGCGAAAGCCCTGCACATCACCCAGCCGACGCTCTCGCGCCAGCTGTCGTCGCTCGAGAAGGAGTTCGGGCGCGAGCTGTACACGCGCGGCCCCAAGGGCATCGAGCTGACCGATCAAGGATCCATCCTGTGCCGCTACGCGGAGTCCATCGTGGAGCTGGCGCGCAAGGCCGAGGAGGACATGCTGCCCTCCGAGCGATCGATCGGCGGCACCGTCCACATCGGAGCGGGCGAATCCCAGGCGATGACGCTCATCGCGCAGGCCATGGACGAGGTGCGGCGCACCTACCCCGCCGTCGATTTCGCCATCCACAGCGGCACCACCGCGGAGCTGAAAGACGGGCTGGTGCGCGGGTTCTACGACGTGATGTTGGAATGCGAGATGCGCGAGCACGCCAAGATGAACGCCATGCACCTGCCGGTGACCGACGTATGGGGCGCGCTTGCGCTGCGCGACAGCGCCGTGGGGCGGCTCGAGGGCATCTCGCCTGCCGACCTGGCGGGACAAGGCATCATCGCCTCGCGCCAGGCGCTTGCGGGAACGCTGCGCGACTGGGCGGGCGACGCGCTGGATCGGATGGACGTGGTCGCCACGTTCAACCTGCCTCTGAACGGCCGCTACCTCGTGCGCCAGGGCATGGGCTGCATGCTCACCTACGAGGGCCTGTTCGACGCGAGCGAGAGCAGCGACCTTCGCTTCGTTCCCTTCGCCCCGCGCTTCGAGGCTCACCAGGGCCTCGTCTGGCGGTCCTCCATGCCCAACAAGCAGACGCGGGCCTTCCTCGACGCCATGGAACGCGTATGCGCGAGGCATGCGGAAGACGACGCAGGCATCTCGTAGACCGTACGCAACCGTATCGGCGTTTCCCGCCTTCTTCGCTCCCACCCCCTCCTCGCGTCGCCATGAAACCTCCATTTGACTTGGAGCCTGCTCCAAGGGGCACACTGGAACGCGACAAGACGATCGACGCATCGCATACGACGAGAGGAAACCCCATGGGAAAGAGCGTCCTGGTGGTATCGGCCAGCCTGCGCCCGACCAGCAACTCGCACGCCCTCGCGCTCGCGTTCGCCGAAGGGGCGCGCGAGGCGGGCCACGACGTGGAAACGGTCAGCCTACGCGGCAAGCGCATCGAGTTTTGCCGCGGGTGTTTGGCTTGCCAAGCCGGCGCCGCATGCCCGCTGAAAGACGATGCGGCCGCCATCGTGGAGCGCATCGTCGCGGCCGACGCCATCGCGTTCGCCACGCCCATCTACTTCTTCGAGATGGCCGGTCAGATGAAGACCCTGCTCGACCGCAGCAACCCGGCCTATGCCGCCGATCCTGCGTTTCGCGACGTGTACCTGTTGGCCACGGCGGCCGACGAGGACGCCCATGCGTTCGACGGGGCGACGAAGGGACTGCAAGGCTGGGTCGACTGCTTCGAGCAGGCACGCCTCGTGGGCGTGGTGACCGCCACGGGAGTCGATGCGCCGGGCGCCATCGAGAAGCGCCTGCACGAAGTCAACCGCGCACGCCTCATGGGATGCGGGGTTTAGACGGCGCACGGCCGCCGGCCAACTCAAGGGCTGCTTGAGGTTCTTCATGCCTCCCAAGCATGGTGAACCTTTCAATATAAGCATTGCTATCGGTTGAGCAGCGCGGTATGTTGACAGCAGGATGAACGGACTTCCCCACGACCTGCTAGGAGGCGTGCTATGCAAATCGCCGAAGTCGCGAAACGCTACGGAATCTCGGTCGACACCATTCGCTACTACGAGCGCATCGGGCTCGTCCCCCACGTCACCCGGCTGCCCAACGGCATCCGCGACTTCACCGAATACGACTGCGGCTGGGTGGAGTTCATCCGCTGCATGCGCGAATCGGGCGTACAGATCGAGGCGCTCGTGGAGTACGTGGCGCTGTTCCAGGAAGGCGAGCACACCGCCGCCGCCCGCCTTGAGATTCTGGAAGAGCAGCGCGCGAAACTGGTCGCGAAGCTCGAGGAGATGCAGGCCACCGCGAAGCGTCTCGACGCCAAGATCGCCAGCTACCGGCCGGGCGGCGAATGCTCGGACGGCGGCGACGAATGGCTGCGCAAGGAATAGCCCGCTCTTTTCCTCGCACCCTCTTCCCAACGCGAAAGGAGCGCCCCTTCCCGGCGCTCCTTTCAACGCGTCAGGGAAGGCAGTGGATACGACGCATGCGGCCCCTCCCCACATGCTATATCCCGTCCCCTTGACGCCTCTCGCACACCTCGCACACCCCCGGACCGTCATGGCATTTATATATGATTAAAATCATCATGGACAAAAAGGGCTAGTATTCGGTAGTTTTTTACAGAGTTTTGCGGGCTTCAAAAGGTCTTGGTTACAAAAACGCCTGGTAGAGAGTGCATCCGGATTTACACGACTCATTAAAAGTGCAGATTCGCGCATGTTTTTGTCCATGACTTTATTACTTATATAACGATATGGGAGGACAAGCAGCAAGAAAAGCGGCCCGCGATCGACTAACGCTTGACGAACCTTTTTCAAGTCGGGCTCTCTTGCGTCAAGGCCAGAAAGCACCCGCATGCCAAAGGTTCCGCAGCGGCCTCAGCTTCCCCATGCTTTTCAGGCATGAAGATGCTTTCATTATAAGCATTGGCTATTCGCCTATCTCGGCGGTACGGTAGAGGAGGAAAACAAGCACTGTTCGCACTACCTTTGC
>NZ_DBFEGU010000210.1:0-2394 GCF_048329335.1 Eggerthella sp.
CAATCGGAGGCCGACTGAGACACCGAGAAGAGATGCGGGAAGCGAACCCTATGAACCAACGACTTGCATTGCACGTGCTGGCCAGCGGAAGCCGCGGCAACGCGGCCGTAGTCGAGGATACCGCCACGGGCAAGGGCGTGCTCGTGGATTGCGGCATCTGCAAGCGCGATTTCTTCGCGCGTTGCGACGAGGCCGGGTTCGATCCGGCGAACCTCGAGGCCGTCCTCATCACGCACGACCATACCGACCATACGAAGGGCCTCGGCGTGGTGCTGCGCGGCCTGGCGAAGCTGGGCATCGAGCCCGCGGTGTTCGCCGACGACGCCGTGCGCGCGGCCAGCAAGGAGATCATCGTGCTGGAGGGCGCATGCGACCTACGGGCGTTCTCCTCGGGCGACGCGCTGTCGCTGGCGGGCATGCAGGTGCACGCCTTCCGCACGTCTCACGACGCGGCATCGTCGTGCGGGTTCCGGGTCGAGGCCGACGGAGACGCGGTAGGGTTCATGACCGACACGGGTATCGTCACCGGCGAGGCCGACGAGGCGTTGCGCGATGTGCGCATCCTCGCACTGGAGAGCAACCACGATGTGCAGATGCTCAAAGACGGGCCCTACCCGTATCCGGTGAAGCGGCGCGTGGGCTCGGATACGGGCCACTTGTCGAACGTGCAGGCCGCAGACGAGCTGGAGGCGCTGTTGAGCGACGCGCTCGAGCAGGTGGTGGCCATGCATATCTCGCAGAACAACAACACGTACCGTCTGCCAGGCGAGGCGCTGACCGCCGTGGTTCGGCGCGCCGGGCATCCGGCAACGGTGCAGGTCGCGTATCAGACCATGCTGGTGAGCGCGCGCTGAGGCGCGCTCCGCTCAGGATGACAGGAGGGCCGGATCCTGAGCCAGCGCTACATGATCCGCTGCATGCGGGCGATCTGCGCGAAATAGACGATCGAGGCTACGACCTCGACGGCGATGATCGTGAGCACGCCGGCCGTGCTGATCTGCTCGAAGGCGTACAGCGCGAGCGCCGCCAAAGGCGCAAGCATGGAGAACGCCTCGAAGGCGCACAGTCCCGCTTTCCCGTTGATGGCCGCATTGCGCTCGTCGCCCTGCTCGATGATCTGCTGCGGCGTGGGCTTGTGGGCCAGCGCGAAGGCGCCGCAAACGAGCAGCGCGGCCGCGCATCCGGCGAAGCCCCACACGCCCTTCGCGGCGATGGGCAGGACCGAGGAGATCCCGCCGAGGTCGAGAGCCAGCGCGACGGCGACGATCGCGCAGGCGATTCCGATGGACAGCGTGAGGACAGCGGACTTCCTATTCATGGTCTTCCTCCTGGTAGATGAACACGTCTTCGATCTGCAAGCCGAAGCGGCGGGCTATTTTGAACGCGAGCAGGATGGAAGGGTTGTAGCGCCCCTTCTCGAGCGAGCTGATGGTCTGGCGCGACACGCCCAGCTCCAACGCGAGATCCTCTTGCTTGATGCCGCGCGCCTTGCGGATCTCCTCCAACCGGTTCTCCATGGCGCTCCTCTCCGATGCGAATATGTAAAGCTAGCTTTCCATCAAGTATAGACCCCTGCGCCAGCAATGTAAAGCATGCTTTCCATAAAAGAAAAGCGCGCCCATCGGGCGCGCTGAATGGCGGGGAGAGCGGCGGACTTTACGCGGCCGCCGTGTAGGACCAGAGGCCGGTGGCTTGCGAGATGATCTCGTCGAACGTCCAATGGCGGCTTGTCCGATCGCGGCTGAGCGGATCGACCACCGCCAGTTCGCCGTGCTCGTCGATGCCGGTGACCACGATGTAGGTGTCCGACGATCCGAACGAGCCTGCTTTCATGGAGGCGATGATGGGACGGTCTCCCACGAGCTCGCGTCGCATGGCCAACTCGTTCGCATCGATCTCTCGCGATGCGAGCCCTAGTTGGGCTGCGCCGTCGGTCAGGAGCCCGGTGGCTTCAACGGTGTCGGCATAGCCGCTGCTCTGCGAGAGGGAGGCCACTTCGACGGGCCCCATGCTGGCGTCCCCGGTGGCTTCGATGCGCACCATGGCCAGGCACAGCGGGGCGGCGCCCGCATCGCCGACGGTCCTCGATCCGTAGGGGCGATCGGCCCATTGCGGGTCGTCCTGATACAGGGTGGGCACGACGCCTTGTTCCCATGACGATCGAGGGGTGCTGAAGCCGTCTTCGGCGGTGGCGGCGTCGGCCGATCCTATGAGGGGAAAGGCTCCGTCGTCGATCGCGGCGGACAGGGCGTGCGCGGCGAAGATTCCGAGAAACGCAGACAGGACGGCGACGAGCACCATGGCGAACACCGCTTTGAGCATGCGCTGCGGCTCGACGCTTCGGCTTGCTTGGCTGGCGGCGGTGGTTGAGCTTGCGCATACGGGGCGCACCGT
>NZ_DBFEGU010000211.1:0-1532 GCF_048329335.1 Eggerthella sp.
CGGAACGCATGCGCGGGCATCGGCCCGGGCTCCACACCCGCCGTCAGACAACACTGCATCCACATCGCCTCGCGCAGCGTCAACCCCGTCGCCACCGGCACCAGACCCAGACAGAACACGCCGCGACGCATGCCCTCGCCCAACCGGTGCCCTCCCTCCAACACCGGAGCATCCCCAGCCGAACCAGACATCACACCAACCTCCGACGATCAGGCCCACACACAACACGAAAGCCCGCCGGACACGCCGACGGGCCGGAAGCGAAACGACGACGGACGGTCACACCGAGCCGTCCATGCCGCCCACCAGCACGCCGACCAACACCATCGCGGCCACGCACAACACGCACAGCAGCACATTGCCCCAGAACGCGCGACGACGCTGGCGACGGCTCATCGCCACCACCTCGTCACGGAAACGGCTCCCCACATACCGGGACGACGGACGGGCCCGCAGCATCCAGAACGCGCGATACGCGAACGACGCCGCGGCCACCACCAGCAGCAACACCAGAACCGACAGCATGACACACTCTCCCAATCAGCCCGCCGACACCTGAACCGGAAAACGGAAGACGCGACGGACGGGCAAGCGGCCACGCCTCCACGGACACCACCAGCGGGACCGCCGATAACGGCCGGCGGCCACGGTGGCAGCCACGAGGACTCGGGCATGAACAGGAACGTGCCCGAGCCGGGAAACCCGGTTATCGTCAGAAAACGGAACAAGAAAAACGATCCGGGAACCGGATCCGAGGAAAACCGATACGGAAACAACGAACGGAAGGAGCAAGGGCATGGAGCAGGAACATGGCACCGATGCCGCGGCAATATGCAAGGGAGTGCTGCTGCGCGTCGGGATGGCCGCCGCCATGGCGACGGCCGTGCTGGGATTCATCTCCTACCAAGTACTGCCGCGCCTGAGGAAAACGGACTACCTGAGAATGGTCTCCGACGCGGACGCGCAAACCGCGCTGACCCTGGCACCGCTCGTCCTGCTGGCCATCTGCTGCCTATGCGTATACCCGCTGATCGGACACGGGAAAAGAAGCCGCGCGGATGCGGCGGCCGTGGCCTGCACCGTCGCCTCGTTCGTCCTTCTGGGGGCGGGAATGGTGAATATGGCGGTCGAGAAAACGGTGACCCCGCTGCTCGCGGTCTCCGTGTTCCTGTTCTGCCTCATGCTCGCCCACACGATGCTCGCCGGCATGAAGACGGCGCTCGAATGGGTCGGCCACGGCGACAAGGCGGACCCCGCACGACTCACGTTCATCTGGGGCGTGATCGTCTTCGCGGCGGGACTGATCGTTCACTAGAATCAGGAACGTGATCAGACAAATCCCCGTAGGAGAGAAAGCCACCGTCCTCGCATCCCTGGCCTACATCATCGCGCTGGCATTCTACAAGCACTGGCTGCGTTCCCAATATGATGTCATGAACGGATCTCTGATCGAACGGGCCTTCGCCACCGCCGGAAAACCCTGGTACTGGTTTTTCCTGCTGACCGGATTCGCGTTCATAATCCTGCTGGTC
>NZ_DBFEGU010000212.1:0-5019 GCF_048329335.1 Eggerthella sp.
CGCGTTCCCCGATAGCCTGCTGGCCATCGCCCGCGCCGGCGCCGGCGCGGGCGATGGCCAGCAGGCTATCGGGGAACGCGGTGTCGTGCAGCGCGGCGCTGCGCACCAGAACGCCCTCGGCCTGGTCGAGGGCGTCGATGAGCTCGTAGTCGTCGGTGAAGAGATCGGTGCCGTACGCCGAGATGTTGTTGAGGCAGTGGATGTTGCGCATGAGGTCTCCTTCGAGGATGGCGGGCGGCTCCGTTGAAGCGCGGCTCGTCGCCGTTGCTTGCTGCATCCTCCTATAGTGCTCAGGCCGCAACCCGTTGTCAACCACCGTTCAGCCGGTGCGCGCTTTATCTCGGTAAAGTGCGAACCCGCTTCGTCCTCGCGTCGCCGTTCGGTGCTAGTTCTGCGTGGAAAGGAAGGTGGGCAGCGTCATCTGCTCGATCTGATCCTGCAGCTCTTCCAGCTCGTCGAGGTGCGTGTCCTCGTCGCGAAGGATGGCTTCGAGGATGTCGCGCGTGGCATAGTCCAGCACCTGGCCGGCCAGCACGATGGCCTCGTTGTACTGCCTGATCGCATCGAGCTCCAAGGCGTGGTCGTTGTTCACCTGCTGGGGGATCTCCGCGCCGATGTGCATGTCGTTGAGGTGGGATACGATGGGCGTGCCCTCCAGGAACAGGATGCGCTCGATGAGGCGCTCGGCATGCTTCATCTCGGTGATCGAGCGCTTCTTGAAATTCTCGCTCAGGCGGGTGTAGCCCCAGTCCTCGGCCATCTCGGCATGTACCATGTACTGGTTGATGGAGGTCAGCTCGCTGGCAAGCAGACCGTTCAGCGCGTCGACAAGTTCTTGGTTTCCCTTCATGGCAGTGCTCCTTCCATACGCACGATGATAGGGAGGATCCGCCCTTTGTAAGATCCTCGACCTCAGCATTGTACGGACAAGGGACCGGCTTGTTCGCTTGCTTACCGACTCGCATCCGTCCCGTGTTCTTCTCGAAACCTGTCGTTCTGGTTTTTGAAGACCGTGCGAAGGGTTATCGGGGATTTGACAGGTGTGCTAGAATAATCGGCTGGTATTGCTATGTTGGAAGGGACGTATATGTCTGGGCATTCAAAGTGGGCTACAACGAAACATCGCAAGGCGGCGCAGGATGCGAAGCGCTCGGCCTTGTTCTCCAAGCTGTCGCGCAACATCACGGTGGCTGCGAAAGAAGGCGGCGACCCGAATCCCGACAACAACGCATCGCTTGCGGCCGCCATCGAAAAGGCCAAGGGCTACTCCCTGCCGAAAGATAAGATCAAAGTCGCCATCGACAAGGCGTTCGGCTCCGGCAAGGACTCCGCTAACTACGAGACCGTCGTGTACGAGGGCTACGGTCCGGCCGGCGTCGCCGTGCTGTGCGAGGCTCTGACCGACAACCGCAACCGCACCGCCGCCGACGTGCGCGCGGCCTTCAGCCATGCGGGCGGCAACCTGGGCACGTCCGGCTCCGTTGCGTTCCAGTTCGAGCGCAAAGGCCAGATCATGGTTCCCAAAGAGGTCGAGACCGGCGACAAGAAGAACCCCGTGAAGCCGAACGGCGCCGCCGCCGACGAGGAAGAGTTCATGCTCGCTGTGGCCGAGGCCGGCGGCGACGATTACGAGGACGCCGAGGACGAGTGGATCGTCTACACGTCGCCCACCGATCTCATGGCCGTGAAGAAGGCGCTCGAGGAAGCCGACGTCGTCACGAAGGGCGCCGAAATGACCATGGTGCCCACTACGCCCGCGACGGTGAGCGTGTCCGATGCGAAGAAGGTCATGCGCCTTGTCGACCGCCTCGAAGAGCTGGAAGACCTCCAGAACGTCTACCACGTCATGGATATCACTGACGAGATTGCAGAAGCTCTGGACGAATAGGCTCTCTCGAAACCAAGCGAACGCGAAGCCGCCGCAAGCACGAAGCTTGCGGCGGCTTTCTCATGCGGGGTTGGACGAAGGGCGTAAGCGCCGGAGCGTCCGGTATCGCCGACGCCTTGTCGCTCGAAAGCCGCGTTTTCGGCCTCGATTCCGCGGCTTTCGAGCGACAACGGCGCGGCATGCGACCGTGGGCTCCGAGTCTCGCCTGCCCAGCCTGCGGTCTCCCGTTCTTCGCTGCCGCCGTTGTGTATAATAGCTGGTTGCTTGCTTGATTATCAATTGCCGCGCTTTTCGCGCGAAGGGGATTCAGGATTACGGATATGCTAGAAGCACTCGCTCGTCTTTTCTCGTACATCGTTCAGCCTTGCTACGATCTGACAGGAAGCTGGTGGATGGCTATTTTGCTGTTCACCGTGATCATCAAGATCGTTCTCATGCCGCTGTCGCTTTGGTGCCAGTGGAACAGCATCGTCATGGTCAAGATCATGCCGGAGCTCAACCGCATCAAAGTGAAGTACTTCGGCGACGCCGAAACCATCGGCGAGAAGCAGACCTTGCTGAACAAGAAGCACCACTATCATCCTCTGCTGTCGCTCATTCCGTTGGCGGCGCAGATTCTCGTGCTGTTCGGGCTGGTGGAAGTGATTCACGGCATCACCGACCACGGCGCTCCGGGAACCGAGTTCTTGGGCATGGTGCCGATTGAAGACGGAGGGCTTTCTTGGATCATGCCGCTTCTGGCCGGTTTGTCCGCGGTGGTGATGGGCTTCGCGCAGAACAGGATCAACCCGCTGCAGCGCGAGCAGTCGAAGATGGAGAAGAACACCACCAACGGGCTGTCCATCGTGTTGTCCCTCGTCCTGGGCGTGTACGTGGCCGCCGGCATGGCCTTCTACTGGATATGCTCGAACCTGATGGCCATCGTTGTACAGGCCCTGTGCAACCTGATCATGCGGCCAGCGAAGTATATCGACTATGCCGAACTCGCTGCAAGTCGTGTGGAGCTGGACGAGCTCAACGCTTTCACGGCGCGTAAAACGCCTTGGTACAAGCGCGATCCGCTGGCGAAGCGCGAGAAGGAGGACTACAGGCGCTTCATGAGCGTGGTCGGCAAGCATATCGTGTTCTACTCCGAGCGCAGCGGCTTCTACAAGTACTTTCAGGGCGCCGTCGAATGGCTGCTGGCGAACTCCGATGCGTGCGTTCACTACGTTACCAGCGATCCCAACGACCAGGTGTTCAAGCTGCATGAGGCAAATCCCCGCCTCATGCCGTACTACATCGGCGACAAGCGCCTGATCACGCTCATGATGAAACTCGATTGCGACGTTGCCGTGATGACGCTGGACGATCTGGAGAATTTCTACATCAAGCGTTCGTATATTCGCAAAGACATCGAGTACGTGTACGCGTTCCATCATATGACGTCCACGCACTTGGTGTGCACGAAGGAGGCTTTCGACCACTACGACACCGTTCTGTGCGTGGGCCCGCATCAGAAGGCGGAGCTCGAACGGGCCGGGGAGATGCGGGATATCCCTCGTCGCAATCTCGTGGAATGCGGCTACGACCTGCTCGATCGGCAGATCGCGGCCTACGAGTCGCGCAAGGCCGCGAAAGCTGCCGAGGGCGCCGGGTCGCGTCGTCCCGTCGTGCTCGTCGCTCCGTCGTGGCAGGAGGACTGCCTGCTCGACCTGTGCGCCGACGAGGTGCTCGAGCCCTTGCTGGGACGCGGGTTCAGCGTGATCGTGCGTCCGCATCCCGAGTACACCAAGCGCTATCACGCCCGGTGGGAGTCGCTGCAGCAGCGCTACGCGTCGTGGTCGCGCGACGACATCTACTTCGAGCAGGACTTCAGCACGTCCGATTCGGTCTACGATGCCGACGTGCTGGTCACCGACTGGTCCTCCATCGCCTGCGAGTTCTCCTTCACCACGATGAAGCCGTGCGTGTTCGTGGACACGCCCATGAAGGTGACCAACCCCGATTGGGAAGAGCTGGGCATCGAGCCCGCCGATCTGGCCATCCGCAATCAAATCGGCGCGTCGCTGGCCATGGAGGAGCTGCCGCGGTTGGGCGATGTCGTGGAGGACATGGTTGCCCGCCCCGAAGCCTGGCGGAACCGTATCGAGGAGGTGCGTTCGCGCATGATCTACCATAAGGGTCGCGGGGGCGAGATCGCCGGCGCATATCTGCTTGACCGCATGCTGGCGAAGCAGGGCGACCGGGCCGTCGAGGCGTCCGGAGCATCCCGGCTGGATAGGGCTGGCGTAGCCGGCTGGATCGACGAGGAGGTGCGTCATGCGGGATAGCAGCCTGCCGCGCTTCGCTGCGCGCATCGGCCTTGTGGCGTCCGACGTCGCGTTCCCCCTTGTCATCGCTCTGGTTTTGACGCTGGGTTTCGCCTCGCCGGCCTACGCCTACGTCGACCCTTCGGTCATGACCTACACCATACAGGCGCTGGCGGGCGTCGCGGTGGCGCTTTCGGCTGTGCTCGGCGTCGTTTGGCGCCGCATGCGCAGACATCTTCTGCATATTCTGCGCATCGACGAGAACGAGGGAAAACAGGTTGAAGGCGCGGTACACGCGCTCGATCCGCTTGCGTTCGATTACCGAGACCGCCTCGATAGGGCGGAATCGGAAGCGCGCAGGATGAAGGCCAAGCAAGCGTCGAACAAGCCTGAGACGCTGTGCTGGCGTGCGCGCTTCCTGTTCTCGCTGGTGGCTTCGCTGATGCTGGTCTACACTTTCGCAGTGGTGGCTCCGCTGGAAATCGTCGCCAGCAGCGTTAACAGCCTGCTTTTCACGGTGACGGACGTCTGGGTTCCCTTCGCCGTCGTCGGGCTCGCGGGCACTGTCGTGCTAGCCTTAGCGTTGTCGCTGTTGCGGGGAAGGGCGTTCAACGTGTGCTTCGCGGTTGTGGCGGCCGTGGGCGTGGCCGGCTTTGTGCAGGCCCTGTTCCTGAACGGATCGCTTCCCGCAGCCGACGGCACGCAGGTGGTTTGGGACGACTACACCACGGCCACCGTGGTGAGCGCCGTCGTGTGGATCGTCCTCATCGGGTCGGCGGTGTTCCTGTCGCTGAGGAAGTCGCTGGCGTTCAAGGGCACGGCCGCCGCGCTGTGCCTGGT
>NZ_DBFEGU010000213.1:0-8007 GCF_048329335.1 Eggerthella sp.
GACCGAGCTGTTCGTGCGCGGCATCGGCGAGGCTACCGATGTCGTGTCGAAGGAGATGTTCACGGCGATCTCGGGCGAGAACCTGAACAAGCTTCTGGGCGGCGGCACCATCAAGGGCAAGAGCCGCCTGTCGCTGCGTCCCGAAGGCACGGCGGGTGTGGTGCGCGCGGTGGTGCAGCACGATCTGGTGCCGCAGGGCGCGGCTCCGGCGAAGCTCATGTACGCAGGCCCGATGTTCCGCGCCGAGCGTCCGCAGAAGGGTCGCCAGCGTCAGTTCAACCAGGTAGGCGTCGAGTGCCTGGGCGCCGAAGATCCCAGCGTGGACGCCGAGGGCATCATCATGCTCATGCGCTTCTTTGCCGCCATCGGCATTCCCGTGGACGCCACGCGCCTTCTGGTGAACTCTATGGGCTGCGAGCAGTGTCGCCCGGCGTACCGCGATGCCGTGAAGGCGTACATGGACGCGCATGCGGACGAGCTGTGCGACGAGTGCAAGCGCCGCGCGGAGATCAACCCGCTGCGCGCGTTCGATTGCAAGAACCCCGACTGCGCCGCCGTGATGGCCGATGCGCCGAAGATCACCGAGCACCTATGCGACGACTGCCGCGAGCACTACGACACCGTGAAGGCGTACCTCGGCGGCGCGGGCCTTTCCTTCGAGGAGGATCCGAAGCTGGTGCGCGGCTTGGACTACTACACGCGCACGGTGTTCGAAGTGCAGGTGACCGAGGGTATGGGCAGCCAGAACGCCATCGGTGGCGGAGGGCGCTACGACAAGCTGGCCGAGGAGGTGGGCGGGCGCCCCACGCCCGGCTTCGGCTTCGCGCTGGGCTACGAGCGGTGCGCGTTGGCGCTGCAGGCGGCGGGCTACGAGTTCCCCGCGGCTCGGCGCTGCGACTTCTTCGTGGCCTGCGTGGACGACTCGGTGCGCGCGGAGGCGTTCTCGCTCGTTCAGGCTTGCCGTGACGCGGGGCTCATCGGCGAGATGGATCATCAGCATCGCAGCTTGAAGAGCCAGTTCAAGCTGGCCGACAAGCTGGGCGCCGTCGTCGTGGCGGTGCTGGGTCCCGACGAGCTGGCCGCCGGCCAGGTGAAGGTGCGCAACATGCGGACGCACCAGGAGAGCGCGGCGGATCTCGCCGCGCTGAAGAAGCTGCTGGCGCATTTCGGCGGCGAGCCGTTCGGCGGAGAGGCGGATTCCCTCGAGGCTATGCTGGGCAAGCTGGAAGCCCGATAGCCGTCAGCGTGCGGGAGGGGCGATAGCGAGCAAGACGACGAAGGCGGCCGAGAGGCCGCCTTCGCTTGGGAGGGGGAGGATCTTGTTAGAGGCTTACCATTTCCCGGCGCTCAGGTTCTTGCCGAGCAGGTAGCCGAAGGTGGTGCAGGCCCCGCCCAGGTTGATGCCGGGCACCTTGTAGTCGTACACGTCGCCGTACATGTCTCCCACGACGGTGCCCACGCCGTACAGGCCGGGGATGGGGTCGTTTTGGCTATCGCACACGTGCATCTGGATGTCGGTGTTGAGGCCTCCTGTGATGCATAGCGTGTAAGGCTCGTTTTTGATGCCGTAGAACGGGGGCTGCTTCACTGGCAGCAGGAAGCGCTTGTCCTTGTGGAACTCGTCGTCGAGGCCCGTCTCGCAGTACGAGTTGTACCGTTCGACTTGGGCGAGGAACTCCTCGCGCGGCAGGCCCAGACCGTCGGCCAGCTCTTCGAGCGTGTCGGCCTTGACGGCGTTCTCGGCCATTGTGGCGTCGAAGCCGGCGTACTCGTCGGTGGTGGTCCAATCGGTGTTGGGGTCGAACAGCGCCTGGATGGCGTCGTAGACCTCCTGCGTGTCGCGCGGCTCGCCGCCCACGCGGTCGCTCTGCCAGGGGGCGGAGTCCTGCACCCAGTTCTCGTCCCAGATGAGGAACGCGCATCCGTCGGGCTGCACGCGCTGCGGATAGGGCATGTAGCCATACGTGCAGTTCTCGTTGGAGTAGCGCACGCCCTTCTTGTTCACCAGCAGGCCGGGGAACGTGGTGAGCGCGCCTTCCGCCCACCAGCGGCAGGGCAGCACCTCGTCGCCCATCGTGGCCAGCATGGGGGCGTTCGGCGTGTACTTCTGCCAGGACGCGCCGATCCACAGCGCCAGCTTGAGGCCGCTGCCGTCGTAGACGCCGCCGTAGCCGAAGGGCAGCGCCATGGGGCAGTACTTCGCCACCATGTCCTTGTCCTGCGAGAAGTCGCCCGTGGCCAGCACGACGCCCTTCGTGGCCTTGTAGCGGGTGTACTCGCCGTCGTGCTTGGCCACGCAGCCGGTGACGCGGCCGGTGTTGTCGCCCTCGCGGTCGAGCTGCACGGCGGTGGTGCTGAAGAAGACCTGGCCGCCGCCCTTCTGGATTTCCTCGGTCAGCGCTTCGACGACGATCTGCTGCGACGCGCCGGCCGCTTGGGCGCCCTCGGCGACGAAGGAGTGGGATACGTTCAGCGTTTTGAGCGGGCCGCCGTCCCACCAGTCGGTGCCGCCGTCGCGCTGGTTGTTCTCGATGACGGCGGAGATGCCGTAGGGCTCCATCTTGTCCATGAGCCAGTTCATGGCTTTGCCGGACTCGTTGTAGACGAGCCACCACTTCTCCTGGTCGAGGCGGAAGCTGTTCGACGCGAAGATCTCCTGGAAGATGGGTTCGATCTCCTCGCGGGTGAAGTCGAGGCCCAGCTCGTGGGTGAGGCGCGTGTTGAACGCCGCGTTGGAGCCGCCGCGCGACACGGGGCCGTCGCTCGAGGCGATTACCACGACGTCGGCGCCTTCCTCGACGGCGGACGTGGCGGTGACGAGGCCGCCCACGCCGGCGCCGATGACGAGGATCTCGCATTCCACGGTGTTTCCGATCTTGCTCTCGTCCACGGGCTCGGGCGGAATCTCGAAGTTCCACTTCGCGTTCGTGAATTTCTCGGCATCGAGCACGAGGTCGCCCGATGCGGCGGCGACGGTTTCCTTATCCTGCGGCGCGCATCCGGCCAAGCCGAGCGTGCCCGCCGCGGCCGCGGCGGCTCCGGCCACTGTGGCGCCCTTCAGGAAGCTGCGACGATCCATCGACCTTGCTGTTCCCATGTTCCCTCCTTTGTTCGGATGATCCCCTGCCGAGCGCTGCGGCGATGTCTTTTGCTTTGTCTTGCGCGACGCTCGACGGGATGTAGCGTATGATCAATCGGGCCGGCGCGCGTCACTCAAAACGTGGCATTGGCGGCTTCGAAGGCAAGCGGCGCGCATCTCACTCGAAATGCGTTATTCCTTGGCGGCGCCGTCATTTATACTGGCACCATGGCATCGCGTCCATGGAAGGGGAGTCATGGAAAAGGGGAGAGCCGATACCGAAGGAGGCTCCGCGCTGTTCGTCCGCCCGACGGTGCTGGACGCAGGAATCGGGGTGCTGTACTTCTTCACGTCGCACATGGTCATCCGGGCGATGTACTCGATCGGGGTTGATCGCACGTCGACGGAGCTGTCCGTGTTCTTCCTCGTGGTCATCGCATCGGTCATCGCGGCGCATCTGCTGTCGAGGCCGCTGCTGCGGGCGCGCCGGTTCGCGGAATCGGCTTTGGGGATACCGGCGGTCAGCGTGACGGCGGCGTTGGGAGCCACGCTCGCGCTCGTGTCGATGCTGCCGGTGGTGGACGTGGGGCTGTTCTACGTGTCGGGCGCCTTGCTGGGGCTTGCCTGCGGGTGGATCATCGTCATCTGGACGTCGACCATCCACGCTTCGCGGCCCGAGAGCGCCTCGTTCTACCTCGATCCGGCGCTCGTGGTGGCCGTCGTGTGCTATTTTCTGTTCCGCTGCGTCAGCTCGTTCTCGGACACGATCGCGCAGGGGTTCCTGCTCGCGCTGCCGCTGGTGACCATCGCGTGCATCATCCGCGCCGCCAAGCCCGCCGACGAGGGCGATGCGCCCGCGCTGGGCGAGGGGACGCAGGCGCTGCAAGTGCTGGTGGCGGTTGCAGCGGCGTTCGCCATCGGCTGCAGCGTGACCGTGTACTTGGCGGGGCGCGAGAACGACGTGCTGTCGTCGGGGCTTAACTACATGGTGCTGTTCGAGGTGCTGGCGGTCATCCTCATGGCGTTCTGCTGCTGGCTGATGAGCCGGTTCTCGCAGCAACGGGGCGCGCTGTCGCCGCGCGGCACCGCGGTGCTTTCGTTTTGCGTGTGCTATCTGCCCCTGTTCTCCATCGGGCTGGTGATGGGCGGGGCGGCCATCCCGTCGAACGCGCCGGACGCGCTGTGGGAGAGCAACGTGTGGGTGCTGCTCATCGCCATCTTCGCTTACGACATACGCGATTCGGTGTACGCCATCCGCGGCTTGGCCGTGGGGCTGATGTTCGAGGCCATGTGCATCGGCCAGCTGATCGCGCGCGTGTCCACGCTGAGCTTCTCGTCGTGCGCGCTTGCGGTGGCCGGGGCGCTGACGGCGCTGTACTTCTTCAGCGTGGGAGGGCAGCTGCTGCGCGGGGTGCCGAAGAGGAAACGGCCGCGCGAGGAGGAGAGGCAGGTCGAGGAGCCGCGGGCGCGCGCCGAGACGGAGACGGAAGGCGAGGCGATGCCGTCCGAGATGCTGGCGTACTGCCGCAAGCTCGCGCTGGAGAACGGCTTGACGCCGCGGGAGGCCGAGATACTCGGGCTCATCGCCATGGGGCGCAGCGCGAAGTACATCGCCGAGGAGCTGACGATCTCGCACAACACGACGCGCACCCATATCAAGCACGTGTACGAGAAGCTGAACATCCACTCGAAGCAGGAGCTGCTCGACCTCGTGCTGTTCGGGTCGGGATTGATGTGAGGCGCGCCCGCGCCGCCGGGGCGGGCGGCGTGTTCGCGAGGGGCGGGATAGGCAAACGTCTTAAAAGGCACCTGCCCCTGTTTACGGCATTGATCGGTGTCGCGTGGGGCGCCGGTGGCGTTTGAGTGCTCGGTCATGTATACTACATGCATATCGCAGTTTCATGAAAGGAGCCCTCATGCCGGCTTTGCAGGTGCGAGATTTTCCCGACGATTTGTACGAGCAGTTGAAGGCGTATGCGGCCAGCCAGCATCGCAGCATCGCGCAGCAGACCATCGTGGCGGTGGAGCAGATGCTGGAGGCCGCCGACGCGCAGCATTATTGGGACGGGCATGACCTGCACCGCCTGGAGCGGCGCCCGCGTTACTTCGACTTCGACACTGAGGCGAAGCGAGCCGCGCGCATCGAGAAGCGCAAGGAGCTGTTCGCGGAGATCGACAAGCTGCCGAAATTTGACGTTCCGGATGATTTTCCGGACACGGTGGAACTCATACGCCAGGGTCGCGAGGAGCGGGATGCGATTATCGACGCGATGATTGCTGCCGAGAAGCAGAAGGCGGTCGAAGCATGATAGTCCTTGATTGTTCTGCGGCGGTTGACATGGTAAGGGAGACCGAAGCCGGTCGAGCTCTGAGGCAATTGATGCTTGAAGGAGAAGAGGTAATCAGCTCTCAGCTCTTTCTCATTGAGGTGTCGAATGCTTTTTGGAAATACCATAAAGCGGGTCTTCTTGATGAGAAAACGGTATGCGCCAACATCGAGAAAGCGATCGCTCTCGTAGACGAGTTCTGTGATCTTGATAAAACCCAGTGCTGCGAGGCCACGAAAGAAGCGATGCGCTTGCGCCATCCCGTTTACGACATGCTGTACTTCGTGCTCGCGCGGCGCAATGCGGCCACGTTGTTCACGCTGGATCGCAAGCTGCAACAGTTGTGCTTGGACAACGGGGTGGACTGTGTGCTGACCGATACGAACTTCTAGCGGGTCGTTCGCGCGCATTTTGCATGAAACCGGATACCTGTTTCGACCCGCGCGCCTTCGATACTGTACAATGGCTAAGTTTGAGTAACGTTTGCCGCGTCACGGAGGGGCGGCGAATGCAGATAGCAGTGCTGAGGAGCAAGGAACCAACGTTATGACGGACTTCATGAACGAATACTGCATGCACACCGCCACGTGCGGCGAGCTGCGCAAAGGCGACGTCGGCCGCGAGGTCGTGCTGTGCGGCTGGGCGTGGCACAACCGCGACCACGGCGGGCTCATCTTCGTCGACCTGCGCGACCGCGCGGGCTACACGCAGGTGGTCGTCGATCCCGACTGCGTGAGCGCCGACGACTTCGCGAAGGCCGAGCACCTGGGCCGCGAGTACGTGCTGAAAATCGCCGGCACCGTGCGCGAGCGCGGGGCGGAGGCCGTGAACCCCAACATGGCCACGGGCGAGATCGAAGTGCTGGCGAAGTCCGTCGAGGTCCTGAACACGAGCGTGACGCCGCCGTTCTCCATCGAGGACGGCATCGAGACGGACGAGACCACGCGCATGAAGTGGCGCTACCTGGACATCCGCCGTCCCGAGATGTATCAGGCCCTGCACTTGCGCCACAAGGTGGCCCAGGCCATGCGCGGCGCGCTCAACGAGCGCGGCTTCCTGGAGGTGGAGACGCCCATCCTGGCGAACTCCACGCCCGAGGGCGCGCGCGACTACATCGTGCCGAGCCGCCCGAACCCGGGCCGTTTCTACGCGCTGCCCCAGAGCCCCCAGCAGTTCAAGCAGATGCTGATGGTGGGGGGCATCGAGCGCTATTACCAGATCGCCCGCTGCTTCCGCGACGAGGACCTGCGCGCCGACCGCCAGCCCGAGTTCACGCAGGTGGACATCGAGATGGGCTTCGTGCAGGGCGAGGACGTGATGAACCTCATGGAGGACGTCATGGCCGAGACGCTGGCGGCCGTGGGCGTGGAGCACGCCTTCCCGCTTGAGCGCATGCAGTACCGCGAGTCCATGGACCGCTTCGGCAACGACCGTCCCGACACGCGCTTCGGCATGGAGCTGGTGGACATCACCGACATCGTGAAGAACACGGGCTTCAAGGTGTTCTCGAGCGTGGCGCAGTCCGGCGGCGTGGTGAAGGCCATCAACGCGAAGGGCGCGGGCGACTGGAGCCGCGGCGACGTGGAGAAGCTGGCCGACATCGCAGCCGAGAACGGCGCGAAGGGCATGGCCTGGATCGCGTTCACGACCGACGGCAAGGAGAAGAGCCCCATCATCAAATTCTTCAGCGACGAGGAGTTCGCCGCGCTGAAGGAGGCCATGGACGTGGAGCCGGGCGACCTTCTGCTGTTCGCCGCCGACACCTACGAGGTGGCGAGCGCCGTGCTGAGCGCGCTGCGCCTGCATATGGCCGACGCGCTGGACGTGCCGCGCGAGGGCCATCAGCTGCTGTGGGTGGTGAACTTCCCCATGTTCAAGTACGACGAGGACGAGAAGAAGTACGCCGCCGAGCACCATCCGTTCACCCACGTGCTGGACGAGGACGTGGACAAGATCGAGAGCGACCCGCTGGCGTGCGGCAGCTACAGCTACGACTTGGTCATGGACGGCTTCGAGGTGGGCGGCGGCACCATCCGTATCCACAACGCCGACGAGCAGCGCGCCGTGCTGCGCACGTGCGGTTTGACCGACGAGGAGATCGAGGAGAAGTTCGGCCACCTCATCCACGCGCTTGAGCTGGGCGCCCCGCCGCATGGCGGCATCGCGCTGGGCCTCGATCGCTTGGTCATGCTGCTGGGCGGCAAGGCGTCCATCCGCGACGTCATCGCCTTCCCGAAGACGAGCTCCGCGAGCGATCCGATGACCGGCGCCCCGAGCGCCGTGACGGGCCGCCAGCTCAAGGAAGTCAACCTGCGCACGCTGTAGGGAAGCGAGCGAAAGAACGCATCGAGGGGCCCGTTGATCTCAACGGGCCCCTGTTCTATCCGAATGCGTTGTCGTCTGCGCCGGACTACGCCGCTGGTTCGCCGGTCTGGGCCTTGTCTTCCAAAGGCTTGCGCTGCCGGTTCAGGCGATCGAACTTGTTCTTATCGGTTTCGGCCATGCCTTGGCCGGGATCGTGACGTTTATCGAACAGCGGATCGGCGGCGTTGGTCCAGATGCGCTCGGCCACAGGTTCCCATTCCTCGATGGAACGCGTGC
>NZ_DBFEGU010000214.1:0-5661 GCF_048329335.1 Eggerthella sp.
AAAAAGGATCCCCCGCCGAAGCAGGGGATCCTCGAAACGCGTCGGTTCATTGCGGCTATGCCGCGGGTTGCACGCTTACGCGGTGCCCGGGATAACCATCATCGCAACCGTCAAGATGATCACGCAGGCGACGCCCAGCACCACGAACAGCTTGCCGCCGAACTTCAGCCACGTGGAGTATTCCACCTTGGCCAGCGCCAAACCGCCCATGATAGCACCGCTCGTCGGGGTGAACAGGTTCACCAGGCCGTTGCCGGCGCTGAAGATCATGATCATGACGTCGGTCGAGAAGCCCAGCGAGTTCGCCAGCGGGCCCATGATGGGCATGGACACCGTGGCCATGCCGGACGACGACGGGATCAAGAACGACAGCACGATGTACAGCAAGAACGACATCGGCGCGAAGATGACCGCCGACAAACCGTTCAGAGCGTTCGCCGCGTTGTTCAGGATCCACCTGTCGAGACCGGTCTCGCCCATAAGCACGGTGATAGAACGAGCCATGGCGATGATCAGCACGACGCTCATCATATCGGCGGTGCCGTTGATGAATGCCTTGACGAAACGGCTCTCGGACACGCCGCCCACGATACCGATGATGATAGCCATGATGAGGAACCAGGTGGAAGCCTCATCGAAGTACCATTGACCCAACGGCAGACCCGTCAGGAACGCGGACCAACCCTGGGAGATCTCTTCTTCGGCCGTGACCGTGCCGGTCACATCGCCGTCGAACGTAATCTCGCCACCAACCTTCTTGTCGGTCCAAGCCGCGGAGATGTCGTCGCCGCTAACCTGCGTGGTGACCTCTTCCGTCGCCGCACCGGCATCGAACACCTCGACGCCGAAGTCGCCCCAAGGGATGAAGCCGACGATCATGACTACGAACGTCAGGGCGAACACGATGAGCGTCCACTTCTGACGACCCGTCATAAGCTTCTCGTTCGGGTTCGCCTCAGCGGTTTCAGCTTCCTGCTGAGCCTCGCCGAACTCGGCCTTCATGGTTTCCTGTTCCTGCAAGGACAGGATGGTGGAACCCTTGTTGGCCTTAACCTTCTTCGCGTAGCGCATGACGAAGACGATGGAGATCGCCAGCGTCACGAGCCACAGCACCACGCCCAGCAGGATGATGGTGCCCTGGTTGATCACGATGCCGGAAGAGCTCAAAGAGTCCACGGCAGCACCGACGGCAAACGGGTTGACCGTCGAACCGAGCACGCCGCAACCAGCACCCAACAGCACGACCGCGGCACCGACAACGCTGTCGAAGCCTGCGGCGACCATGGTGGCCGCGAGCAGCAGGTAGAACGGAACCGTTTCCTCGCACATACCGTACGTCGTACCGCCGATGGAGAAGATGAACATCAGAATGGGAATGAGGATGAGCTCATTGCCCTTGAGCTTCTTCACCAGCGCTGCGATACCGGCGTCCAGCGCGCCCGTTTCCGTGACGATACCCAGGAAACCGCCCAGGATCAACACGAACAGACAAACAGGCAGGGCGTCGGTAAAGCCCTTGACGGGAGCCGTGGCCACATTGGCGACCGTGGCGCCTTGGACCCCTTCCACACCGGCCAGCGACATCACTACCGTGACCAGCGCCAGCACGATCAGGATGATCAGCAGGATGGTAAACGATGATATAGATCGCTTTTTCTTGCTCTTTTCTTTTGCTTTCTCGGTCATAACAACCCCTCCTAATTATGAGGATCGAGTCGGATATTTTGGCGAACGAGAAATTTTCAAGCGGATCAGTGGAAGCGTAACCGCAGACCGCTGTACCCCTGTTGCGGTGGCATGCGCCGAAACGCATGCCACCGCCCATCGTGCGGAAGCTGGGGGAAGCCTTCCGCTCACACGCAAAAAGCTTTACGCCGTGATGACGGTGCCCGTCTTGCCTTCGATACCGGCAGCGGCGCACTCGAGCGACGTGATGAGAGCCTTGCCCTCGGGGAACGCGCGCACGTACTCGATGCACGCCTCCACCTTCGGGAGCATGGAGCCGGGGGCGAACTGGCCCTGGGCGATGAACTCCTCAGCCTCGGCAATGGTCATCGTGTCGATCTCGGCCTGGTCGGGCTTGCCGAAGTTCACGCAAACCTTCTCGACAGCCGTCAGGATGACCAGCATGTCGGCACCGAAGTCGGCGGCCAGCTTGGCCGACGAGCGGTCCTTGTCGATGACCGCCGGGACGCCCTCGTACAGGCCGTCCTTCTCGAACACCGGCACGCCGCCGCCGCCCGTGGACACGACCACGTAACCGCCGTCCATGAGATCCTTGACCGCGTCGAACTCGACGATGCGCACCGGCTTCGGCGAGGCGACGACCTGGCGCCAGCCGCGGCCCGCGTCCTCCTTGAACGTCCAGCCCGTCTCCTCGGCCTTGGCCTTGGCCTCTTCCTCGGTGAGGAAGGCGCCGACCGGCTTCGTGGGGTTCTGGAACGCCGGATCCTCGGGATCCACGACCGTCTGGGTCACGACGCACGCCGTAGAACGGTTGATGCCGCGATGCTTCAGGTCGTTCAGGATCGCCTGGGACAGCTGGTAGCCGATGTAGCCCTGGCTCATGGCGCCGGCCTCGGGGAACGGCATCTCCGGGGTCTTGCCGTCGTTGGCGGACGCGTACGCGAACGCGTTGTTGATCATGCCGACCTGGGGGCCGTTTCCGTGGGAGACCACGACGTTGATGCCCTCTTCGACCATGTCGACGATGTTCTTCGCCGTCGCCTTCACGAGCTCGAGCTGCTCCTGGGGCGTGTTGCCCAGAGCGTTGCCGCCGAGCGCGATGACGACCGACTTACCTTCACCCTTCTGATAAGGCATGTTTGTTCACCTAGTCTTTCTGAGTTAGGAGAGCGTCGCGTACATGACGGCCTTGATGGTGTGCATGCGGTTCTCGGCCTCGTCGAACACCTTGGACTGCTTGGACTCGAACACGCCGTCGGTGACTTCCATCTCCGTGACGCCGAAGCGCTCGGCGATGTCGGCACCGGTGGTGGTGTTGGTGTCGTGGAACGACGGCAGGCAGTGCAGGAAGATGGCGTCCTTGCTGGCCATGGCCATGACTTCCTCCGTCACGCGGTAGGGCTCGAGGAGCTTGATGCGCTCGGCCCACACCTCGTCGGGCTCGCCCATGGACACCCACACGTCGGTGTAGATGACGTCGGCGCCCGTGCAGGCATCCTTCACGTCTTCGGTCAGCTTGATCGTGCAGCCGTTCTCGGCGGCGATGGCCTCGCAGGTCTCCACGAGGTCGGCGGCCGGCATGTTCTCCTTGGGGCCGCAGGCGACGAAGTTCAGGCCCAGCTTGGCGCACACGACCATGAGCGAACGAGCCACGTTGTTGGCGGCATCGCCCATGAACACCAGCGTCTTGCCCTTGATGTCGTAGTTGAAGTTCTCCTGAACCGTCAGGATGTCAGCGAGCATCTGGGTGGGATGCCACTCGGTGGTCAGGCCGTTCCACACCGGCACGGAAGCGCCGGCAGCCAGCTCTTCCACGTCGGACTGCGCGAAGCCGCGGAATTCGATGCCGTCGTAGAAACGGTCGAGCACGCGGGCGGTGTCCTCGATGGACTCCTTCTTGCCCATCTGGGAGCTGCCCGGATCGAGGTAGGTCACGCCCATGCCGAGATCCATGGCGCCGACCTCGAACGCGCAGCGCGTGCGGGTGGACGTCTTCTGGAACAGCAGGACGATGTTCTTGCCCTCGAGGTAACGATGGGGGGTACCGGTCAATTTCAGGTTCTTGAATTCGCGGGACAACTTCAGCAGGTACTCGATTTCCTCGGTGGTGAAGTCGAGGAGGCGCAGGAAGTCGCGACCGCTCAGGCTAGTAGGCATAGATCATTCCTTTCAACGTTGCTTACAGAACAAAACAAAATACGCACCGGCGGATAGAGCCAAGTTTCCGTCCGCCCCTTTTCGAACGCCAGGGCCGCGTTGCACGGCCCCGGCAATCCGGAAAAGGCAAGGGTAGCTCTCATAGCACTCGTGCGCATGCAGCTGCGCACGAGCTTGGTACCTTAGTCCTCGCGCACAAGCGGCATGCTCATGCAGCGCGGGCCGCCACGGCCGCGGGACAGCTCGGCGGAGGGCATCTCGAGAACCTTGAGGCCCTTCTCCTTGAGCAGCGCGTTCGTCACGTCGTTGCGCTCGTACACCACGATGGTGCCCGGAGCGATGCACAGCGTGTTCGAACCGTCGTTCCACTGCTCGCGCTCGGCCGCGATGCGGTCGCCGCCGCCGCAGGGGATGAGCTCCACGGGGTTGCCGACGTACTTCTCGAGGATGTCCTCGAGCTTGCCGCTCATCTCCTTGACCTTGATACCGTCGCCCTCGGCGGTGATCTCGAAGACGGTCAGCGGGCCCATGATGCCGGGATGGATGGTGAACTTGTCGACGTCGATCTGGGTGAACACCGTGTCGAGGTGCATCATCGCGCGGTTGTTCGGGATGTTGAACGCCAGGATGGTCTCGACCGGGCTGGTCTCGTCCTCGAAGATGTTCTTCGCGATGGCGTCGATGGCGTCGGGCTCAGTGCGCTGGGAAATGCCGATGGCCAGCACCTTGTCGTTGATGTTGAGGATGTCGCCGCCCTCGATGTGGAACGTGTTGTAGCGGCTGTAGTACTCGGGAACATCCGCGAAGTCCGGATGGTTTCCGAAGATGTACTCGGCGTAGATCGTCTCGCGGTTGCGCGTGACGGAGTACATGCGGTTGATGGACACGCCGTTGCCGATGGACGCGAACGGATCGCGGGTGAAGTACAGGTTCGGCATGGGGGCGATGACCATCTTGGAGGACTCGCTGACGAGATCGACCAGGGAGTTCGACTTGTCGGTGTGAAGCTCGGTGAGGTTGATGCCCTCCATCGTCTTCATGACCAGGTCGAGGTTATCGGGGTAGTTCTCCTGCATATAGTCGAAGATGATCTTCTGGTAGCGGTCGGTGCGGATACCGGCCTCTTCGATCCACTGCTTGAGGAACTTCTCGCGCAGTTCGGGTTTCTGATCGAGGACCTCGGCCATGAGCTTCTCGAGGTACACGACCTCCACGCCGTTGTCGCGCAGAATCTGCGCGAAAGCGTCGTGCTCCTCCTGAGCGACCTTCAGAAACGGGATGTCGTCGAACAGCAGCTCTTCGAGCGTATTCGGCGTCAGGTTCAGAAGCTCTCGACCAGGGCGGTGGAGAAGAACTTTTTTCAAGGGCTTGATCTCGCTCTTGACGTTCAAACCAGCCATAGCAACCCTCCTTTTCCTTTATGCATTTTCCAGATTTTAGGCTTGCGGAAGCGCCCGTTGCGCACCGGGCGTCCGTTCACCTCGCCAAAATCTCATGGTTCGGATCAAATTGCAACCACAAAAACGAAACAAAACGGTACCCCTCGTCATACCTCGTGGTTTTTCGGCGAATGGTCATCACCTAGCCGAGTACTATTCACAGTTTCTTCATAGTTGCTTTATTGCGATAAAGTACTGAAGTGGTTGCTGAAGCTGGTTTTCAGGGCTGGAACGCCCCATCGACGGACGTTGGGAGTGCATATTTGATTAACTCGAATGCATAAACATTCAAAAAGATGCATTTAGGATGCAATCGCTTCGCCGCATGCCGATCGGATGCTGAGAGCACGAGGAGCCCCGAGCCGATACTCTTGCAGCT
>NZ_DBFEGU010000215.1:0-1542 GCF_048329335.1 Eggerthella sp.
CGCGCACTGTGGAACGGATGAAGACGGGCACGTCGAAGCGCTCGGACACGTCGTACGCCTCGCGCGTGAAGCGCAAAGCCTCGGCGGAATCGGCAGGGTCGAGCATGGGGATGTGGGCTGCGCGTGCGTACCAGTGGGAATCCTGCTCGTTTTGGGACGAGTACATGCCCGGATCATCGGCAGCCAGCACCACGAGCCCGCCGCCCACGCCCGCGTATGCCGCAGTGAACAACGGGTCGGCCGCCACGTTCACGCCGACGTGCTTCATCGTGGACAGCACGCGCGCGCCGGCGACCGACGCCCCAATGCCCACCTCGATGGCCACCTTCTCGTTGACGCACCATTCGGCGTACACGCCGTCCTTCTTCGCGAACGCCTCGAGCGTCTCCGTCGACGGCGTGCCGGGATAGGCCACGCCGATGCGCGCGCCGGCCTCCCATGCCCCCTGGGCTATTGCCTCGTTGCCTGACATCAATTCCATGAGCGAACCCTTCCGTGTGATAAACCCACTGGGGAATTATACGGCAACGCGCACCGCCCGCCCCGGTCAAACGTCCAAAACCGAGCCGAACGGCGCGCGTTTTGCGCATGTTGCCATCCTGGGTGCAGTGCGAAGCGCGCCTGTCGACACGCGAGATCGCGTCTACTCCTCCTTGTAGACCAGGCAGAAGGCGCCGATCTGGATGACGTCTCCCGAGACGAGCCGGCGCGTTTCCACGCTTTCGTTGTTCACCCATACGCCGTTGAACGAGTTGGCGTCACGGATGACGTAGCCGCCGTCCGCAGGCTCGACCGAAGCGTGCTCGCGCGACACGGTCATATCGTTGAGGAACAGGTCGCACTGCGGGCTGCGCCCGATGGTGAGCGCCTGATCGCCCAGTTGGTAGGTGACCCCGGTCTGCGGGCCGCGCACCACGTGGAGGGCGGCAGCGGCCTGGGGGGCGGCCGCGACGGGCAGTGCATCGTCGCCGAACGACACCGGCTCGAAACGCTGGGTGGATCCGAGCAGCTTGAACCCGCAATGCGGGCAGACCGGAGCCTGCGAATCGATGGGGTTGTTGCAAACAGGGCACATGCTCATGGCGTATCCTCTCTTCAGTCCGGCGCTACGCTGCGGACGCGGTCTTGTCGATGACGAGCGGCGTCTCGTTGAGCGTGATGGAACGCGCCACTTCCTGGCCTCCGGAGAAGCTGCGGAACAGGCGGTCCCACCACACGCCCACGCCCTCGAAGAAGTCGGGCGCGTCGACGTCCTCGCATGCCACGAGGTCCATCGTGGCGATGACGGTGTTGCGCTGCTTGAAGGTGATCGTGCCCACCTTGTCGCCTTCCTTCACGTTGCCCGCCAGCTCGTCGAACTCGAGCGACTGGCTCACGTTGCCGTTCAAGTCGAAGATGGTGACGGCTGCCGCAGGGTCGCGCAGCGTCGCCTTCACCGTCTTGTCGATCCAGCCGGAATGGGCCACCTCGGCCACCACCGGCACCTCGGTGCCGTTCATCGTGGCGGTTTCGGGGCTGTTCGCAAGCTGGTAGGATATCTCG
>NZ_DBFEGU010000216.1:0-19423 GCF_048329335.1 Eggerthella sp.
GCCTGCAGCGCACCGATGAGGCCGCTCTTGTCGATGATCGTCTCGATGACCTTGCGCAAATCGCCGCCGTAGGTGCGCGCCTCGTTGACGAGGCCCACGAACTCCCCGATGGCCTGGCGCGCCGACGCGCGCAGCTCCGGATCGACGATGGCCAGCTCGGCGCCCTCCATGAACGTCATGCCCATCTCGCGGGCGAACTGCTCGATGCGCTCGATGGTGGTCTTGCCGATGCCGCGCCTCGGCACGTTGATGACGCGCTTCGCGGCGATGTCGTCGGCCGGGTTCACGACGAGCGTGAGGTAGGCCATGACGTCGCGGATCTCGGCGCGGTCGAAGAAGCGCGTGCCGCCGACGATGCGGTACGGCACGCCAGCGCGCAGCAGCATGTCTTCCAGCATGCGGCTCTGCGCGTTCGTGCGGTAGAACACGGCCACCTGATTGTACGACAGCCCCGCCGCGCGCTGCTTCTCGATCTCGCCGGCGATCCAGCGGCCTTCGTCGCGCTCGTCGGCGGCCATGTACACCTGGATCTTGTCGCCGTCCTCGGCGCTGGTGAACAGCTTCTTCGCCTTGCGGTGCTGGTTGTTCGCGATGACGGCGTTCGCAGCCGCCAGAACGTTGCCCACGCTGCGGTAGTTCTGCTCGAGCTTCACGGTGTGCGCCGTCGGGTAGTCCTGCTCGAACTCAAGGATGTTGCGCAGGTCGGCGCCGCGCCACGAGTAGATGGACTGGTCATCGTCGCCCACCACCATGATGTTCTTGTGCCCCTCGGCCAAAAGCCCCGTGATGGAGTACTGGGCGTGGTTCGTGTCCTGGTACTCGTCCACCATGATGTAGCGGAAGCGCTGCTGGTAGGCCGACCGCACGTCTTCGTGGTTCTTCAGCAGCAGGTAGGCGTATAGCAGAAGGTCGTCGAAGTCGAAGGCGTTCGCGGCTTTGAGGCGCTCCTGCAAGCGGGAGTACACGCGCGAAGCCACCTTCCCCACCGGGTCGCCCGCTTCCTTCTCGAAGGCACTCGGCACGACGAGCTCGTTCTTCGCCGTGGAGATGCGGTTCATGAGGGCGTTCACAGGGAAGCGCTTTGGGTCGATGTCCAGCTCGGCCATGATCTCCTTGTACAGGCGCTTCTGGTCGTCGGTGTCGTAGATGGTGAAGTTGCGCGTGAATCCCAGCTTCTCGGCGTCGGAGCGCAGCATGCGCACGCACATGCTGTGGAACGTCGACACCCACATGCCGCGGCAGCGAGGGCCCACCAGGCCGTTCAGGCGCTCGCGCATCTCGGCGGCCGCCTTGTTCGTGAACGTGATGGCGAGGATCTCCCACGGAGCCACGTCGTGGTTCTCGATGAGGTTCGCGATACGGTACGTGAGCACGCGCGTCTTGCCCGAGCCGGCGCCGGCGAGCACGAGCAGCGGCCCGTCGACGGTGACGACCGCCTCGCGCTGCGGCCCGTTCAAGCTGTCGATATCGATTGACATATGAGCAGTCTCCTGACGGATGGAGGTGAAACAAAGCTTTCGTATTCTACCGCTTTTCCCCTCCGGCAACTGGCAAACGCGCGCAATCTGCGCAAGCGCAGGGGCCGCTACGCAAGCGCCTCCGCCAGCTCGTCGACAGGCGCTTCGGAACGCTTCGCGACCGGCGGCGCTCCCCCGTCATGCGAACCGGGACGGTCGGCGCCCAGCGCGTCGCCCCACATGGACAGCTCGGCGCCGTGCTCCACGAGGTTCGAGCACTCGTTGCCCGCGCGCTCCAGGCACAGCAGCAGCTGGTTGTACACCGCCTTGTTCTCAGGCGCGCACTGCCGGCTGCCCACGCGGCGGAAGTGGGCCTTGCGCGCCCGGCTCTGCCGCTTGACGATCTGGCGGCGACGCTCGTCGAGCACCTGCTCGGAGGCGGTGCCTCCGTCGCTCAGGAACCGCAGCACCGCGTCGTACATGTCCGCCACCATCGCGGCGCTTTCGGCCAGCTCCTCGCGCGCCTCGTCCGAGAAGGGCTTCTTCGACGAGAGGCGCTCGCCGTACAGCGCGGCCGCTTCGCCGCAGCGCGAGCCGATGCGGCCCGCCGCGTCCACGATGAACATGAGGTCGGATATCTCCGCGGCCTGCCGCTCGGACGTCGCGCCGGCGCTCAGCAGCTCCACCGCGTAATTCGCAAGCTCGCCTTCCGCGGCTTCCACCTGCGCGCAATCGGCTTGGAGCGCCTTGAGCGCGGCGGCGTCCCGGTTCGCGATGGCCTCGGGCAGCGCGGCCAGCATGGCGCGCACCTTGTCGCAGTACTTCTGCAGCTCCTCGCCGAACATCCTGATGGCGAACACCGGCTGACCGAGGATCTTGTCGTCGAGGACGACGAGCGCGCCCGGCGCCGCCTCGCCGGCCTTGCCCGGCACGAGAAACGTCACGATCTTCACCATAGCCCCGATGAACGGCAGCCATAGAAGCGTGCAGACGATGTTGAACGTGGTGTGCGCGTTCGCGATCTGGCGCGCGATGACGTCCAGCTCGGGGCCGGGCGTGAGAAGCTGCACGAACTGCGCGATAAGCGGCACAAACCAGATGAACACGAACGCGCCCGTGACGTTGAACACGCTATGCGCCACGGCGGTGCGCTTCGCGTCGCGCGACTGCCCGATGCAGGCCAGAAGCGCCGTGATGGTGGTGCCGATGTTGTCGCCGAGCAGGATGGGGATGGATCCCTGGAGGCCCAGCACGCTGGTCACGCCGTCGGGGCCGGGCTGCGAGGCGAAGCTCTGCAGCACCGCGATGGTGGCGCTGGAGCTTTGCACGACCAGCGTCATCACGGTGCCCGCCGCAACGCCGAGCGCGGGGATATCCTTCACCTGGTCGATCATCGCCAGGAACACCTCGCTTTGCGCGAGCGGCTTCATGACCGCGCCCATGGTGTCGATGCCCACGAACAGCAGGCCGAACGCGAACACGGTCTGGCCGATGTTCTTGACGCGTTCGTCCTTCGCCGCGAACCACACGATGAAGCCGACGAACACGATGAGCCAGATGTAGTCGCTGAGCTTGAACGCCATGAGCTGCGCGGTCATGGTGGTGCCGATGTTGGCGCCGAAGATGACGGCGATGGCCTGGCGCAGCGTCATGAGGCGCGCGCTGACGAAGCCGATGGCCATGACCGTGGTGGCGCTGGAGCTTTGCAGCACAGCGGTGGCCACCGCGCCCGCCAGCACGCCCAGCACCGGGTTCGAGGTGAGCATGGACAGGATCGACTTCATCTTGGCGCCGGCGGCCTTCTGCAGGCCCTCGGACATCATGTTCATGCCGAACAGGAACACGGCCAGTCCGCCGAGCAGGCCGAACACGGTTTCCATCGGAGCGTTCACGCGGGACTCCCCTTCGCATCGTCGGTTGCAAGCGCTCATGCACGCGAGTCGAAAGGATACCGGGCAGACGGTAAGGCCCCGGTCAAGGGAAGGTAAAGTTCGGGTAAAGTTTTTACAAACGGGGCGCGTCCGACGGTTTCCGAGCCGTCGGACGCGCCCGATTCCTTACACGATCTTCTTGCCGAAGACGGCGGCGATCTCGCGCAGCTTCGCCACGAGCACCTCGAACTGGTCCGGCGTCAGCTGCTGCGGGCCGTCGGACAGGGCTGCGGGCGGGTTGGGATGCACCTCGATCATGAGGGAGTCGGCGCCGGCCGCCACGGCGGCGAAGGCGAGCGACGGCACCAGGTCGCGCTGGCCGGCGGGGTGCGACACGTCGATGCACACCGGGCACAGCGACTGCTTGTGGATCACCGGGATGGCGGCGATGTCCAGCGTGAAGCGCGTGGCCGTCTCGAACGTGCGGATGCCGCGCTCGCACAGCACCACGTTGTCGTTGCCTTCCGCCGTGAGGTAGTCGGTGGCGGCCAGCCATTCGGCGATGGTGCCCGCGAAACCACGCTTGTACAGCACCATCTTGTGCGACTCGGCGGTGACCTGGCCGATTTTCTTCAACAGGCTGAAGTTCTGGAAGTTGCGCGCGCCCACCTGCAGGCCGTCCACGTAGGAGTGGACCAGCTCGCAGTGCGCCGAGTCCATGACCTCGGTGAGCGTTTTCAGGCCGTGCTTCTCGCCGGAATCGCGCATGATCTTGAGGGCCTCCTCGCCCAGGCCCTGGAACGAGTGCGGGTTCGTGCGGGGCTTGAACGCGCCGCCGCGAATCCAGGTGAGGCCGAGGCCCGCGACACATTCGGCCACTTCTTCGAACTGCTCGGCCGACTCGACGGAGCACGGGCCGGCGAAAATGGTGATCTCGTCGGTGCGGGTGCCCAAGTCGGGAATGGGGGCTATCTTCGCTTCGCTCATACGGACGGGGTCTCCTTCATGATCTTGAGAATGGTGGCGTAGATCTCGCACAGGTTCTCGTTGTACAAAGGACCCTCGTTGTAGCTGCTCACCTTCGCGAATATCTCCTCTTCGCGCTTGGCGTCGTACAAGCCCAGATGGGCTCCGGGCTTGAGACCGCGGATGACCAGCGAATGACCGGCGCGCTTGTTGAGCAAGGCGACGATCTGCTTGTCGATCTCGTCGATCTTGGCACGATGTTCTTGGATCTCCGCCAGGGAGCTGTCTCTCTCAGACATCGGCTTTTCCTCTCATGACTCTCATGCTTTAACGTGCGGTTCGACCCGCTGCCTCGCGCGAAAGCGGCGATGTTCTCGGGCGACACGTGTGCTGACATGATAGCAAAAGCGGCGCGCCCGATTGCCATGCCGGGCGAATTAGCGAGGAAGTTCATGGGATATCGCGGTCGGCGCATGCCGAAAACCGATGGAAGGGCGAAGCTGCAAGCCGCTCGGCGCCGCGGCTCCCGTTGACGGTGTACACTGGGAACGCGCGCCTCGCTGCTGCGCCGAATCCGAACCTATTGAGAGGGAAGCCTCGTTGATCTCGCAGTTCGCCGACATATTCGTGCAGATGGTCGTCCTGTTCGCCGTGGGCGCGACAGGTTACGCCGCCAAGCGGCTGAACCTCATGGACGAGGACTTCGACAAGAAGTTCTCGAAGCTCATCCTGAATACGGCGCTGCCGGCGCTTATACTGGCCTCCGTGCTGACCGCCGAAACGCTGCCCTCGGCGACGAAGATCCTCTGGACCGCGGGCGTTTCGTGCGCCAGCTACGTGGTGCTCGTCGCAATCGGATTCTCCATCACGGCCGCGCTGCGCGTGCCCGACGGACGCAAAGGCGTCTTCCGGTTCATGATGGTGTTCGGCAACACGGGCTTCATCGGCTTCCCCGTGACGGCGGCTGTTTTCGGCGCGGAGGCGCTCATCTACACGACGGTGTTCAATCTCGCGTTCAATGCGCTCGTCTTCACGCTGGGCGTGTGGATGCTCGCCACGGACAACAAATACGGCGTGAAGATCAAGATGAGCCCGAAGTCGTTCCTCTCGCCGTGCATCGTGGCCAGCGTCGCGTCAATCGCGCTGGCGTTCGCCGGCATCCACGGCGTGCCGGTGCTCGGCGAGGCGCTGGACACCCTGGGCTCGCTCACCACCCCGGCGGCTATGCTCATCATCGGCTCGTCGCTGGCCAACGTGCCGGCGCGCCAGCTGGTGGGCGGGCCGCGCCTCATGGCGGCCGCGCTCGTGCGCCTGTTGGTCGCGCCAGCGCTCGTATGGCTGCCGCTGCATTTCCTCGTGAGCGACCCCGTGCTGCTGGGCGTGATCGTGCTGCTGTCGGCCATGCCGGTGGCCACGAACGGCACCATGCTGTGCTACCAGTACGGCGGCGACAGCAAGACCATGGCGCAGGGCACGTTCGTAACCACGCTGGGCGCCGTGTTCACCATCCCGCTGCTCGCCGTGCTGTTCATGGCGTAGCGGGGCGCAGCGATAGGCGGCTGACGTCCCCGCCCTGCCGTCTATCGCGCGCGGGACGGCAGGGCAGGGACGTCGGGACGCGTTCTCGCCCCAAAGCCTCGGTTTCGGCTGCGAAAACGCGGCTTTCGGGCGACAACGTAAAGCGGCGCGCCCGAAGGCGCGCCGCGAACCGTGCGATATCTGTATGCACGACCTTTACGGCAGCATGCCCATGCTTTCGAAGACGAAGTAGCCCAGCACCAGCACGCCCACGACGATGCGGTACCAGCCGAACGCCGTGAAGTCGTTCTTCTTGATGTAGCCCATGAGGAACTTGATGGCCACCACCGACATGGCGAACGCCGTGATGATTCCCACCGCCAGCACGAGGATCTCGGTGGAGGTCATGGCGATGCCGGCCGCGACGAACTTGATGCACTTCACCAGACCCCAGCCGAACATGATGGGGATGGCCAGGAAGAACGTGAACTCGGCCGCCGCGGTGCGCGAACAGCCGGCCAGCATGCCGCCGATGATGGTGGCGCCGGAGCGGCTGGTGCCGGGGATGATGGCCAATACCTGGAAGCAGCCGATCTTGAGCGCGGTTTTCCAGTCGATCTCGTCCACGTCGGTGATCTTGAACAGCGATGCCTCGGCCTCGTCGGACACATCGCCGTACGACACGCGCGCATGGCGGCCGCGCGGCGCCTCGAGGGCGGCTTCGGCCTCGCGCAGTCGACGGCGGTTGCGGCGCTCGAGCACGATGAACACCACGCCGTACAGGATGAGCATGGCCGCCACGGTCACCTTGTTGTAGAAGTACTCGTTCACCAGATCGTCGAACAAGAGGCCGATGACGGCAGCCGGGATGCAGCCGATGGCCACCATGCCCCACAGACGCCACGTGCTCTTCTTCTCGACGGCGTCCTTCTTCGGCGAGAACGGGTTCAGCTTGTGGAAGTACAGGATGAGCACGGCCATGATGGCGCCCAGCTGGATGACCACGAGGAACAGGGCCAGAAACTCGTCGGACACCTGCAGCTTCACGAACTCGTCCACGAGGATCATGTGGCCGGTCGAGGAGATGGGCAGCCATTCGGTGATGCCTTCCACGATGCCGATGAGGAAGGCCTTCAATGCTTCGATGATCATGCGTGCGTATCCTTGGTTGGGTCGATGCGGTTATCGTTTGCGCTGATGATGGTCTTGCAGCATGGCGATGGCCAAAAGCGCCACCGACAGGCACAGCCCCATGAGGACGAACTGGGGAAGCTCTTGGCCCAGCGCGATGGTGGCAAGGGAGACGAGCGCCACTACGAGCGCCGCCATCTTGCAAAGGTAGGAGATGCGGTCGTTGAACGAGGCGTGCATCTGACGGCGCTCCTCGTCGGTGGGAGCCTCGCGACGAGGACGTTTCGCCGGGCGCGCAGGCGCGGCGACGTCGTCTGACGCGGCAGGAACGGACGCGGGCGCGTCCAGCTCCAGGTCGTCAAGCGCCTCTATGTCGTTTCGCGCGTTCTCCATGCCGGGAATTGTACACGAGGATGAGCGTGGAGCGTCGAGAAACCACAGGGGGCACATCGAGAGGGCATGCGCCTACGGGTTGCACCTGCCGCAGGGGACGTAACCGCGCGCCTCCGCCTCCTCGCGCGAGCCGTCGAAACCTTCCCGGTTGGCTGCCTTCATGTCTTCGACCGAGGGGCAATCGGGCTTGTGGAAGCGTTTCGTCTTGACGTTGAGGACGTAGGCGTACTGCGACGCATCGAAGGCGCCCTGCGATTCTAGCGAGCCGTCCAGCCGGCGCTCGCCGGTGGCGTAATCGATCTCCACCCCCGGTTGCGCGTTGTAGGCGAACACGTTGAACGAAACGCCTGAGCCGCCGTCCTCCACCGACTCGGCTTCGATGTGAACGCCACGCGCCACCAGATCGTCCCCCTCGAACACCGGCGTCGCCCGGTACAGAACGTGGTTCCCCGTCCGATCGACGTACGAAGCGACCCGGTCCTCGAGCGGAACCATGCCTCGAACGTTCATGAAACGCGTGCCCGTGACGAGGTTGCGCTCGTTGGCATTCTCCCCCGCAAGCCGATACGCGATAAGATGGCAGCGATTGTAGAGGTACGCCCCGTCGACGATGTCGTACTTGACCAGATGCCAACCCGACGGCTTCACGCTGCCGATGGAGCCGCGTTCCTCCGTCGGCATGGTCTCGGGGCCGATCAGCGCGAACGCCGTGCCGCAACGGCCGAGCCCGTCGAGGGGAGCATAGGCTTCGAGCGCGGCGAGATCGCGCTCCGCTTCGGAGAAGGAGGGCACGTTGCCGTTCACTTCAACGAACGGGTCGCCCGAGAATTCAGGCAACTCGTCAAGGGAGACGGCTTGCCTCGGGGGCTCGAGCGGCGCCTGCGTTTCGCCGGCGCACCCGGGCAGCAGGACGCCGCTTGCCAGCAGCACGCCGACAAGCAGAAGCTTCGCTAGATTCCGGGCCATCGTCCCCCCTTCGACCGTCGATTGAGTATACGGCATACATCTTACCGCGCGCGCTGCGAAGAGCCCGCCGAAGCGTCGTTTCCGCTACAATACGGGGAAACGATCGGAGGAGGAAGCCATGCCCGAGAGAGAAGAACGACGAGCCCAAGCGGCGAAGCACCTTGCCCTGATGAAGGGGGCGTTCTCGACCGAAACCGAAGCGACTGTCGCTGCCGCACGCGTGTACGAGGACGGCGAAGGACGCGAGCTGCCCATCCCGGAAGCCGTGTTCGAGACCACCGAGACCTCTGTCACCACCGCCTTCGCCCCCGCCGCCCTGCGCGACGCGCGAGGCAAGACCGTCGTGGTGGATCCGGCGTCGTTCACGCGGCCCGGCGGCGGCTACGAGGACGGCTCGTTCGGGCCGGAACAGATCCTGTGCTCGGAAAGCAACCTCTACCCTATTCTTTACGGGCTGAAAAGCGCGTACCATGACGGCAACCGCGGCTGCCAGCGCGGGCAGCTGTTCACGGATCGCGCCCTCTACCTGCCGAACGTGGCGTTTTCGCATGCGGGCGTCATCCGCAAGGCGGACGTCGTCGCGCTGCCCGAGCCGAACCGCGCCCGCGCGCTGGAGAACCATCGCTCGGAGCGCGAATGCGACCAGGTTCTGGCGGAGCGCATCGAAACCTTGCTGCACATCGCCGCCTCCAACGGATGCGAGACGCTCGTGTGCGGCGCGTTCGGCTGCGGGCGCGGAGGGTTCGACACGCAGCAGGTGATCGGCCTGTTCGAGGATTGGATCCGGAAGCATCCGGGCGTCATCGGCCGCATCGTGTTCGCCGTGCCCCGCGCGCATGCCGCCGCGTTCGACGCCGCATTCGGCGAGCCGAAGGTCGAGGAGATCGCTCCGGTTGCCGCCGACGAAGACGAGGAAGACGACTTCGACCTCAGAAATATCGAGCTGCCCGAAGGCGTTACGCTGCGTTAGAGCAGAGGAGCCTCCAAGAAGAATAGCTGCGCGCCGATGCAACCATCTTCAAGATGGCTGCATTGGGTCATGAGTTGCTTTGCCCTGCGCAAGCTCCGGACGAAACGCGGAACGGCGCGACCGATTCCGCCATCCCTTCCCGTCATGCAAAACACGTGCAGGTGGGCCGACAAACGCCGTGCGGGTTTCGTTTTCATGTAAGATGGCAGCGAGATAATTTCAACGGGCGCTTCCAACATGCCACCGCCCGTACGCAAAGGAGCAAACATGACTGCCACCCCGTCCAGCCAGTTGGTCATCGTCGTCGATTTCGGAGCCCAGTACGGGCAGCTGATCGCGCGGCGCGTGCGCGACTTGCGCGTGTACTCGGAAATCGTCCCATGCGACATCACCGCCGACGAGGTGCGCGAGCTTGCGCCCGCGGCCATCATCCTGTCGGGCGGCCCGGCCAGCGTGTACGCCGAGGACGCGCCGTCCATCGACCCGGGCATCTTCGAGCTGGACATCCCCGTGCTGGGCTTCTGCTACGGCCAGCAGATTATGGCCGTCACGCTGGGCGGCACCGTGGGCCACACCGAGAAGGGCGAGTACGGGGCCGCGCCTTTGACGCGGCGCGACGAGGGAGCGTCTTCGCTGTACGGCGAGACGCCCGTCGAGCAGACGGTGTGGATGAGCCACCGCGACGCCGTGTCCGAGGTTCCCGCAGGGTTCGCGGTAACGGCCTCGACCGACGTGTGCCCCGTGGCCTCGATGGAATGCGCCGAGCGCCGTCTGTACGCGACGCAGTTCCACCCCGAGGTGCGCCACACGCCGCACGGCGACCAGCTGCTGAGGAACTTCCTGTTCGGCATCTGCGGCCTTGAGGCCAGTTGGACGATGGACTCCATCATCGACGATGCCGTGGCGGCCATCCGTCAGCAGGTGGGAAGCGATCGCGTGATCCTGGGCCTTTCGGGCGGCGTGGACTCCTCCGTGGTGGCCGCGCTGTGCGCGAAGGCTATCGGTAAGCAGCTGACCTGCGTGTTCATCAACCACGGGCTGCTGCGCAAGAACGAGCCCGAAGAAGTTGAGGACGTGTTCACGAAGCAGTTCGACGTGGACTTCGTGCACGTGCACGCCGAGGACCGCTACGCCGCGCTGCTGGCCGACGTCGTGGAGCCGGAGCAGAAGCGCCGCATCATCGGCTCGCAGTTCTGGAAGGAGTTCTTCGCTGTGGCGGAGGAGCTGGCCGAGAACGGGCGGCCGGTGAAGTACCTGGCCCAGGGCACCATCTACCCCGATATCATCGAGAGCGGCGCGCGCAAGACCGGCGGCAAGGCGAGCACCATCAAGAGCCATCACAACCTGATCCCCTTCCCCGACGGCGTGCATTTCGATTTGATCGAGCCGCTGGACCACTTCTTCAAGGACGAGGTGCGCGCGCTGGGCACGACGCTGGGGCTGCCCGACCACATCGTGCATCGCCAGCCCTTCCCCGGCCCGGGTCTGGCCATCCGCATCATCGGCACGGTGACGCGCGAGAAGCTGTCGATTTTGAAGGAGGCCGACGCTATCGTGCGCGAGGAGCTGGACGCCTACAACGTCCGCGTCTACGAGGAGACCGGCGAGCGCAACAGCGAACGCAGCGTATGGCAGTACTTCGCCGTGCTGCCCGACGTGAAGAGCGTCGGCGTCATGGGCGACGAGCGCACATACGCCTACCCCATCATCCTGCGAGCCGTGGAGAGCTCCGATGCCATGACGGCCGACTGGGCGAAGCTGCCCTACGACGTGCTGGCCCGAGTGTCGGGCCGCATCGTAGCCGAAGTCCCGGGCGTGAACCGGGTAGCGTACGACATCACCAGCAAACCGCCCGCGACGATTGAGTGGGAATAATCCGAGGTCAAAAGCGTAAAGCCACCTGCAATCATTCATGGCGACGCATTGAGGCGCAAGGTGGTTCAATGCGCTCCAAGCCACCTGCAAAACTGATGAATGACAGTTGCGAATCACCCCCGAAATGTTGATGTTTCGGGGGTGATTTTTATGCATATCGCCTGCGATTTTGATTGCGAATCATTCTTCGGGTTTCCCAAAGCTGCATGTCGTTGGACACACTTGCGCCACGATGGCGGTCGTTGGCATTCGGCAAAGCCGCCGGCGTTCACTCCCTTTTGCCGCTCCAATCGTCTCCACCTTGATTCGAATCAAATTCAAGTTCGTTTGCATGCTGGCACTACCCGTATTTTTAGGCGATTGAGAAGCTTATCGCTTCTTCTCCATGAGTTCCCATACGAGGACCGCGCCTTCGGGGAGACTGTAGGATTCGCGGCCAGCAGTAACGTACCCGCGCCTTTCTTAGAAGCGCGTCTCCGGCAGTGAGGAGTCTACCTTCGCGCAGGGGTGCCCCTCGAAGACCCGTTTCTCGAGAATGCCCATGGCGATACACCCGAGACCCTCTCCCCGGCGGTCGTCCTTGACGAAGACCCGCGTGATGTGGTTGCCGTCGACCAGGATGCCCACCCTGCCGCACCCGATGTCTTCGACGATGGCTTCGCAGCTGTGCAGGCTCAGGAAGAAACCCACGACCGCTGCGGGGCAATAGTTCGGATAGACGTGCGAGATGGTACCTTAGACCAGGTCGAACTCCATTTCCGCGTGCCGAGCTTCGGCCTGGATGCAGCGCATGATCAGCACCTCTCGTGTTCTTTCCCTTGCTTTTTGAGCCGTACTCAGATGGTTCATGCAGGAAGCGGTGACGCCATGGAGACAAATGTCACCGGTTTGATTACTAGACGCAAAATGACCGCGTTTCGCGTCTGGGAATCAAATGCTTCCTTCCCGGCTCCTTGAGTGCCGAGATTGGCACGGCTCGTGCGGCGAGGCTCGCATGTTGTCAAAATACCCCCAAATCTGGTACTGATTTGACCCATGTGGTCGCATTGGCACTTGCAACCATGCTAGTCGATTTTCAAATGTCAAAAGTATAGTAAATACGCTATACTTCTGACATGGCAAAAATCGATGACATATACGAGGGAGTCGACGATTTCGGGCTCATCACCTCATCCGAGGCGGCGAAGCTCGGGATGTCCAACGCCGAGCTCGTCCAGCAGGCGAAAGCGGGAAAGCTCGTCCGCGTTGCGCGCGGGGTGTACCGTATGCCCGTCTGGCCATCCCAGCCCCAAGCCCCCTTCGCGATCGCAGTGAAGGCGGCAGGCGTCGGGGCCTTCCTCTACGGAGAGTCCGTCGTCGCCCTACTCCAGCTGGCACCCACGGACCCATCCAAGATGTGGGTCGCCACGCCGAACCGCGTCCGGCGGGACCTAGGGAAAGGCGTCAGGATCGTCAGATCAGATGCCGAGCCGACTTGGATCGACGGCGTTCCCTGCCAGCCGCTTGCTGCCGCGATAGCCTGCGCCGCGCAGACCATGGGCGCCGACAGGGCACTCGAGGCTGCTTCCGAGGCGCTGCGCATGGGATATCTGAACGCAGGCGAGAAGAAGGAAATCGAGGAAAAGATCGAAAGATGACGAAGAAGCCGAACGGCATGCGCCACCTGGACGACGCGATCAGGCGCTCGTGCGGAGGCGCTGCGCAGGATTACATGAGATTGCGCACGCGCATGGCCAACGCCATCGTCGCTCAGATGCTCCCCGACGGCGTGGTGAAGGGCGGAAGCTCGATCAAGATGCGCTACGGCGACGCGGCGACGAGGTTCACTACAGACCTGGACATGGCGACGGCCATGGACGCCGACCTCAACATGGAAAGGCTCAACGACCGCCTCCGCCAAGGCTGGGAGGGCTTCACGGGACGCGTCGTCCGCAAGGATCCGGCCTCGCCGAAGGACGTTCCCGAGGAATATGTCATGCAGCCCTGCGAGGTGAAGCTCTCGTACCTCGGCAAACCGTGGTGCACGGTTCCGCTCGAAGTCGGATTCAACGAGATCGGCGATGCTGACACCATCGAGTGGTCGGACATGCCAGATGTCGCGGAGTTGTTCGAGGGAATTGGATTCCCGCCTCCCGGAAAGGCGCCGCTCATGCCACTAGACCACCAAGTTACCCAAAAGCTGCATGCGGTATCAGGCGCGGGCGACCGAGCCCGCGACCTCGTCGACTTGCAACTCATCATGCACAGGTCGGAAGTCGACCTTGTCGCGACGCGAAGGATCTGCGAGCGGCTCTTCTCTTACAGAAAGGCTCAGGAATGGCCTCCGATCGTGTCGAAGAAAGCTGGCTGGGACGAGCTCTACGCAGAGCAGGCATCCGACCTTCCCGTTCTCGATGACGTCGATTCTGCAATCGATTGGGTCAACGATCTCATCGTTCGCATAGGGAATGCAAAATGATGCACCACAGAAGAACGGGACCGAAGAAAGGGTCATGAATGGACGGCCATAAGGAATATCTGAGCGACATCATCGAGGGCAAGAAAACGCGTTTCGTCATACCCGTTTACCAGCGAAACTACGACTGGAAGCCGGAGCAATGCGGAAGGCTGTTCGACGATCTGGTGGAGGTCTCCAAGACCGGACGCGAGGAGCATTTCTTCGGCAGCATCGTATCCCAGACGCCGCGCGGAGAGCGCGTCGTCATCGACGGCCAGCAGCGTATCACCACGGTATTCCTACTCTTTGCCGCCATCAGGACCCAGGTCGAGAAAGGCGTCGTCAAATCGCAGGAAGAGGATCTCGCCGAAGACATCGCCGAGTATTACCTCATCGACGCGAGGCACAAGAAAGAGCGCAAGCTACGCCTGAAGCTAGTGAAGAACGACAGCGAGGCGTTCGGGGCCATTCTCGATGGCAAGGACGACGCATATATCCAGGGCTCGAACGTGACCCAGAACTACTTGTACTTTCTCGACCGCATCGAAAAGATGGACATCTCCGTCAACGAGCTCTACGAAGCTATCAAGTCCCTTTGCGTTATCGACATCACCCTCGACCCCAAAGACGATGCCCAGCTGATCTTCGAGAGCCTGAACTCGACGGGACTCGACCTTTCCGAGGCCGACAAGATCAGAAACTTCGTCCTCATGAATCTCGACCCAGAACTTCAGGAGATTTACTACGACGATTATTGGAATCCGGTCGAACGCAACACCGACTACAAGGTGAGCGACTACATCCGCTTCTACCTTTCTGCTATGGAGGCGAAGACCCCCGCTATCAAGAAGGTGTATCCGGCGTTTAGGACGTATACAACTAAGAAGTTCCACGATCCCGACGGCGGAGTGCTCAGCCTCGACACGAAGGCCCTGTTCGAAGAGCTTCTGAACTATTCGAAGCATTACAAAACCTGCATTCACCCAAATACAGGCGTGAAGAGCATCGATTCCGCCCTCGAGGCCATCAGGGTCTTCGACGCGTCGGTCACCAGACCCTACCTTCTCAACCTGCTCGAGTACCGAGCCCAAGGCGACATCGACGACGATTCGGTCTCCGCGGTGCTGTGGATGATTGACTCGTACCTGTTCAGGAGATGGGTGTGCGGCGTGCCTGCCAACGCCTTGAACAAGGTGTTCGAGACGCTGCACGGAGACGTGCTGAAGGGCGTTTCCGATGGAGCCGATTACGCCGAGGTGGTCAAATACGTCCTGACCCATAAGAGCGGCACTGGGCGCTTCCCCGACAACGAGGAGTTCCTCTACGCACTCGACACGCGCGACTTCTACCGCATCCAGAACCGCAAGCTCTACCTCTACGACAGGCTCGAGAACGGTTCGAGCGAGGAGCGCGTCTCTGTCGTCAAAGGTCTCGAGGAGGGCAGCTTCTCCGTCGAGCACGTCATGCCCCAGACGCTGAACGCCCAATGGAAGGAGACCCTGGGCGATGACTGGGAGCGCATCCACGAGGAGTGGTGCCACAAGATGGCCAACCTCACCGTCACCGCGTACAACTCAGACTACAGCAACAGGCCTTTTGAGCAGAAGCGAGATATGAGGGACGGCTTCAGGTCCAGCGGATTCAGGATGAACCACTGGATCGGCCAGCAGGAAACCTGGGGCGAAGAGCAGCTCAGAGTGCGCGAGAGGATGCTGGAAGAGCAGTTCCTCGAGACCTGGCCACTGCCTGAGTCCTCGTACGAGCCCTCGAAGGCTCTTCCCGAGGTTGCCGAGCTCGATTCCGACACCGAATTCACCGGCAGGAGGATCGCCGCTTTCAGCTTCATAGGGGTTCGATATATTGCGACGCAGTGGAACGACATGATGGCGAAAGTCCTGCAACTGGTATATGAACTGGAGCCGGCGAAGATACACTCGCTCGTCGACGGATCGAACTATCCTGGAACGGCATTTTGCAGCACAGAATCCGCAGGGCATTCGAAGATCGCGAACGGAGTCTACGCTCGCACCGCATCCAGCACTGCGGCAAAAATCGACTTGCTGAAATGCGTCTTCGATATCTGCGAGATCGATGCCAGCGAGCTCTCCTTCGAGATGCCGCTGGATGCCAGCGAAGAGTAGGAGGAGCATAAATGCGTGATGCTGGCCTTACTATCAATACTTTCAAAAAATGTGATATGCATGTGCATTCAAGCTCGTGCTTTAGCAGGAGATATGACAAAGCTACTTTTTTTCGGGCTGTACTCAAGAGCGAATTAGATGTCCTTGCAATAACGGATCACAACAGCATAGATGTTGAACTGCTGACCGATCTACAGAGCCAAATGAAGGGTAAAGGGAAAGTCCTCTTTGGAGGCGTCGAGATAGACGTCATGCTAAAGGACGAAACGATCAAAGCCTACGGCTTAGAAACCGGTGGGAAAGGTCGCTTCCATGCCATCGTATGGTTTTCGATGAATCATGCCGAAGAGATGGCAGCTATCGTAAGAGAACTTTTCATCTCGGCGATTATCAAGAACGAACTCATTGACAGCGACGATGACGGCAAAGCTGAAAAAATACAAAATCTGGAATTGCTTGATTGTAAATCGTTCTCCAAAGCAGCGGAAGCAACTGCGATCTATCTCGAAGAATTTCAAGAAAGGGCAGCGGCGATACCGCATTTCTTTGTTCCACATGAGAATAAAGACAAGAGTCTGTCAGAGTACCTACCAAATAGGTCGAAAAAGAACCTGGATTATAAAGACAGGCTGTTTTATTACAGCCATGCAATGGCGGTTGAAGGCGGTGAAAAGAGTCGGAAATATATATCGGACGGCCTAGCTTCAGAACTGAATACCACCGTGGCAGCCTTCCTTTTCAGCGATGCGGGGAAAATCGGCGATATCGGGAAAAAGTACACCTGGATAGATTTTGATTGCGATCTCGATTCTCTCCTGTTGGCAATCAGCGATCCAGAAAGTCGCATTCGAACTTCTGACGCATGCTCCATCCTTCCACAATCAAACACTACAAAATTCTTAGAATCAGTCAGCTTTAATGTATGGACAGACGGTGGTAGGCAAAATAGCGAAACAATCACACTGCCTTTCAGCCCTGGGTACAACGGCATAGTTGGGTCAAGAGGAAGCGGAAAGACCCTATTGGCAAGCTTATTGGCAGACAAGGGACTGGATACATATGCGGCATTCGTCGATTCTGATTCCGTCCGATTTTTAACCCATGGCGGCATTCCCACAAAAGACCGTCCACCATGCTTGTACCTTAGCCAAGGCGAGCTCGAAAATATATATGCGGATGGCAGATACGAAGAGATTCCTTTTCTCGGTGAAATAATTTCGCCATTAAAGGAGAACGCAGCAAAGTCAATCGATGCGGCAAAGCAGCGGTATAAAGACGTCCTCAGACTTGAGAAGGACCTACTTGCAGCGTTTGAGAAAAAGTATGATTCCGGCCCAGTTCATATCGACCATCTTGAGGAGGAGATGCCGTCCGGCATAACTCTTACTGCGCCGACAACTCCAGTCAAGGCTTTTCCGCAAGTGGAAAACGCCATCAAGCATCTTAGGGAGATATCTGAAGCGACAGAAGCTCTGGAAGACAAGAGCAAGCTCATCAAATTCAGTGACGATTATCCAGAAGATAGATCTCTTTTTGATGAGTTGGAGAGGGAATCGCGCGCTATTGAGAGCGACATCAAAGTTCTCTCGACAAGAGTCAGTGGATTCATATCGCTTCTTGGCGAAATAGACGAGGCGTGGTTTAGCCAACGTGAGCAAAACGTGACTCTGTTTTTTGAAATGCTCCATGAATGCAACAACTCCAGCGGGTCAACCAAACGCCATCAATACGACGAGAAAACGAAGGCCGCAAATACGTTCTACGATGAACTTTTCGAACTGCGGGAGTCTCTCGAACACCTGAACAACGAAGCTCAAAAAGCATATGAGCAGATGCTCGATCCAATTCAGCCGGTAGAACTGACAAATGACGGTGAGCAGATTGTCGTTAGCTTAGTCCACGATGATTGCGCAGCGTTCAATGATCTCGTTAGAGCGCTTGTTCCCACAGGAATAAACGCTCTTGCTCACGCTTTTCTTGAACGATCAAACAAGACCGATATGCATAAATTGTTTAATGGAACAAAATTTCGGAGTGTAAAAAACCAAGGCTTGCTTTCCTACTACAACCATTACTTCGACTTACTTGAAAAGTTGGCAAGCGATTCGATTGAACTAAAAAGCTGCGTGGTTATTGCTGGTAAGAAGATTGACGACATGTCCCCCGGCATGAAAGCGCAGGCGTTACTAAAGCTATTCCTCAACGATCAAGTGTCAGCAGGAAAATGGGTATACATAGTTTTGGATCAACCTGAGGACAATCTTGATGTCGCAACCATAAAAGAGTTCCTTATCGATAGACTGAAGAAGCTCAAGCTGGATGTTCAGTTTTTCGTCGTGAGCCATTCTGCTCCGATTATCGTCAACGGTGACGCAAGGACTGTAGTTGTATGCAACAACGATGACGACAATATTTCGTATAGATGCGGAGTGTTAAACGATAAGCACACCAAGCAGTCAATCGCCGATGTGCTTGATGGCGGTGAGCGCTATCTGAAGATGAGGCTTAACAAATACAATTTCAAGATCGGAGAACAGAATGGTAACGATTAACAAGGACGGGCATGTAATCATTTCCCTTGATGATCTGTCCTACGACCTGAACGTGTCTAAGGATTACTCAGACTTCTTACTAAAAGTCACTTCTCCCTCGAGCGATGTAAATCTTAATGAAGATTGCTTTACGATCGAAGAGGGATTGGATGACGATAAGAGCGCGAAAGCACGCAGATACGCTGAGTTCTTAATCGATTTCGTTCAACGTCGGGAGAAGCAGCAAGACGAAGCGGGCAAATTATCTACTGCAAAAGAACGCGAGGAGAAAATTAGAGCTTTCATCGATCGCCTGAATAAGACGGAAATTCAAGACTAGTTAATAGCTGATTATCTTGGTTTCTATGTAATATCGGCGCAATCTGCACCGCCCTGCTCCATCGTGCACCGATTCGGAAAAGAGGAACGTTCGCAAAGCCACCCGCAACTACTCCCGCAGGAGAGACAGGGAGTGATTGTACGGGCTTCTCCTTGGCGGGAAATGCGGTATCATCATCCCGACAGAAATGAATCAACGTTTGATTCGCGATTGATTCGGACGTAGTAGCACGAGGTGATACTTGATGACACATACTGATATGCAACGTGCAAATGCATTCATCGAGTGCGAGTGATTCCGTTCAAAAGAGTATTACTTATCAGTAGTGCCTCGTGGCATCAAGAGACACTTTTCTTTTTGTACCATATCGGTTTTCTGCAGCAAGCCGTTTGAGTTTATGGTCGTCATGAACTGGGATTACACCGAATATCAGGATATTTCTTTATCAAGGTGCGTTCTCTATATGCTGCAATTATCGCGTAGCCAGTTTCGATATAGGGTCTTGATTTAGCCAAGGTCGCATTTTGTTTGGCACCCATTTAGTACCCAGCTAAGCTCGTTGGTACCCATAGGGGCATTTGACCTGTTAGTTTCGTTATTCTTGCCGAAGCACTTCCGATGGGTCCCGCTATGAGAAGCGCAGCAAGGGCGAGCCCGTCTGCATCGACGACGAGATCCCGTTCGATATCCCTGAAGGCTGGGAGTGGGCAAGGCTGGAGGGCATTACCACCTACATACAGCGCGGCAAATCGCCAAAGTACTCACTCGAAAAAAAATATCCCGTTGTCGCTCAGAAATGCAATCAATGGTCAGGGTTCTCGCTGGAG
>NZ_DBFEGU010000217.1:0-2787 GCF_048329335.1 Eggerthella sp.
CGCCTTCAAACGCCCGGACTTCGTGCGCATGGCGCGCGCCGCCCGCTCGTCGTCGCCGTACTCGTCGGCGATCTCCTGGGCGATCTCGCGCCCGATCTCGTCGGCGATCTCGGCCGCCTGGTTGCCGGTGAACGTCTGGTCGTACGGGTCCTCCGGCGCCACGCCCGGCTCCAGCGCGTCCTCGGCAAGCGCGTGCAGCGGATGGCGCGGCGAGGGCGCCACGCGCGCCGGGGCGATGTCCACGGTGCCGTACATGGTCTGCACGCCGCCCGCCATCGTGTCGGCCGCCGCGCGCCCGGTGATGTCGTGCGTGCCCGGCGTGACCTCCATCGTGTCCTCGGCCAACGCCTCGGTGGCGTCGCCGGTGGCCAGATGCCTATGCGAGCGCGTGCGATGCTCCAGGTACAGAGCCAGACGCGACAGCGGGAAGCAGATGGCGAAGTACAGCAGCGCCGCCACCACGTACACCGGCCCGTAGTAGCTCGTCGCGCCCGCGAACGAGTTCGAGAAGTACATGAGCTCGCCGCCCGCGATGAGCGCGAGCACCGACGTGTTCTTCACCAGGTTGGCCGCCTGCACGGCAAGCGGCGGCATGATGATGCGGATGGCCTGGGGCAGGATGATCACGAACATCGACTGCCAGTACGAGAAGCCCTGGCTCTTCGCCGCCTCGAACTGCCCGCGGTGGATGGAGCCGATGCCGCTGCGCACCACCTCGGAGATGTAGCCGCCGTGGTAGATGCCGATGGCCAGGACCCCGATCCAGAACGCGGCCAGCGACAGGCCCAGCAGCGGGAAGATGGCGTAGAACACGAATACCTGCAGAAGCAGCGGCACGTTCTGCACCACTTCCACGTACACGCGGGTGATGCCGCGCAGCACGGGGATGCGCGACACCGACAGCACGCCGAACACGATGCCCAGCGCCAGCGCGATGACCAGCGCGAGCACCGAGATGCCGACGGTGGTGCCGAACGCCATGAGGATGTCGGGCCAGCGCTCGAACAGCGCCTCCCACTTGTAGGGGGCGAAGATGTCAAGCATGCGCCTCGCCTCCCTCTTCCTCGCCGGCAGGCGTCTCGGTCGAGAGCCCCCACCGCTCTTGCAGCGCCGTCAGCGTGCCGTCGTCGGCCATAGCGCCGATGGCGGCGTCCACCTGGTCGGCAAGCTCGGTGTTCGACTTCTTCGTGGCCACGCCGTACTCCTGGGGCGCGAACTGCGCGTCCAGCAGCATGGTGGAGTCGTCCACGTAGCCATTCAGGATGGAGCGGTCCACCGAGAACGCGTCCACGCGGCCGGTGACCAGCGCGATCTTGATCTCCGGATACGTCGAGTACTCGGCGAAGCTCATGTGGATGCCGATCTCGTCGCCGGCGGCGGTCAGCTTGTCGCGCGTCGTGGCCGACAGCGCCACGCCCACGGTCTTTCCGTCGAGGTCTTTGAGATCGACGATACCCGAGGACTTCTTCACCAGCACGCCGATGTGATCGGTGTAGTACGGGCGCGAGAAGTTGTAGCTCTTCTTGCGCGCCTCGGTGATGGTGAACGTGGCCAGCGTGGCATCGAGCGTGCCGTTGTCCAGCATCGCGCCGCGCGTGGTGACGTTCACGCCGGTCACCCGCAGCGCGTCGGGGCTGCCCTTGATGCGCTTCGCCAGCTCGCGCGCGATGTCCACTTCCATGCCCTCGATGTTGCCCGTCTCGGGATTCTGGAAGCCGAAGCCGGGCACGTCGATCTTCGTGCCCACGCGCAGCACGTCTGCGCCGCCGGCGCAACCGGCGAGGCCGCCCGTCGCCCCGCCCAGCACGAGTGTCGACGCAACCAGCGCCGAGGAGCGTATGAACGTTCTTCTCGTGATCATGGCCGCGCCTACAGGATCTTCGACAGGAAGCTCTTGACGCGAGCGTTGTCGGTCTCGTCGAACAAGTAATGGGGCGTGCCCTGGTCTACCACCAGGCCGTTCTCCATGAATACGACCTTGTCGGCCGCCTCGCGCGCCAGACCCATCTCGTGAGTGACCATGACGATGGTCATGTTCGTCTCGGCCAGCGACTTGATGACGTCGAGCACCTCCTGCACCATCTCGGGATCGAGCGCGCTCGTGGGCTCGTCCAGCAGCATGATCTTGGGATGCATGTTGAGGGCGCGGGCGATGGCCACGCGCTGCTGCTGCCCGCCAGAGAGCTGGTCGGGGTACTTGTCCACCTTGTCGGAAAGCCCCACGCGCTCCAGATAGGCGCGCCCGTCGCGCTCGGCCTGCTCGCGCGGCACCTTCAGCACCTTGATGGGTGCCAGCGTCACGTTCTCGAGCACGGTCTTGTGCGGGTAGAGGTTGTAGCTTTGGAACACCATGGCCACGTCGCGAGCCAGCGCACGGGCGTTCACCTTGCGGTCCGACAGGTTCATGCCTTCGACCACCACCGTGCCCGAATCGGGCACCTCAAGACCGTTGATGCAACGGATGAGCACGCTTTTGCCCGAGCCGGACGGCCCGATGACGACGACTTTCTCTCCATCGGCCACATCGAGCGAAACGCCTTTAAGCGCCTCGACCGCGCCGAAGTTCTTGCGAATGTCCGTAACCGTGATCGCTTGAGCCACGCTTGACGCCTCCCGTAAAGGTTCCAGGCCGCGATCTTCGAGGGGCGCCGCGGTCGACTGACAGTGACAACATGCATCGTTCAGTCTAGCATGCGCCCCATCATCCCAGATGGCAGGAAGGTTACGGAAGCTTGACGATAGCGGAATCGGTCGCGTTCCATACGAAACCGGTCCGCGCCTCCTATC